>WRDE01000006.1 GCA_009783605.1 Oscillospiraceae bacterium | reverse complement strand
TGCTGGTCCAGGCGCCGGCGGCGACGATTACCGCGTCATATTCTTTTTGCAGCTGCTCCAGCTTAACATCCTGCCCGATTTTTACATTGTTACGAAAACCTACCCCCATCTTCTGGATGGCGTCGATCTCCTGCTGCAACAGCTTTTTCGGCAGCCGGTATTCGGGGATGCCGTAGCGCAGCATCCCGCCCATCCGCGGCATCGCGTCATAGACGGTGACGGCGTGTCCGAAGGCCCGCAGGAAATAGGCCGCCGTCAATCCGCCCGGGCCGCCGCCGATAACCGCGACGGATTTGCCGGTTTCGGCGCCGACATCAGCGGCAAACAAGTCGCCTTTCGCCAGATCGATATCGCCGACAAACTGTTTCAGCGCGGCGATGGAAACCGGCTCCTCCACCAATTCCCGGCGGCAGGCTTCCTCGCAGGGATGGGGACAGACCCGCCCGATCGAGGCCGGCAGCGGGATCTTATCCTTGACCAATTTCAACGCTTGCTCGTATTCCCCGTTGGCGATCAGCCCCACATAGCCCTGGCAGTCGGTCTGGCCCGGACAGGCGAGGACGCAGGGCGGGCGGCAGTCGCCGGTGTGGTCGGACAGCAGCAGCTCCAGCGCGGCCTTGCGGTTCTCCCGTAGCCGCGGGGTATCGGTCTGAATGCTCATCCCGTCGGCCGCCATCGTCGAACAGGCCCGCAGCAGCCGCGGATTGCCCGCGGCCTCCACCACGCACAGCCCGCAGGAGCCATACATCTCCACCCGCTCATCATGGCAGAGGGTGGGGATCTCGATCCCGTTGGCCCGGGCGATATCAAGGATGGTCTGCCCGGCGAAGCCGGCGACCTCCCGGCCGTTTATGCTGAGCTTGATTTGATTCATAATCCGCACCTCGAAAATCCGTTATTCATATTCCTGCAAATCCACAATCGGCTTACCGTCACCATCCAGCAACGGCGTCAAACCGCTGGCGCCGTTTAAAATGGTCTGAAGATAAAGAACACCTGTAACTCTATCTCGTATAATAACCGCGTAATGAGTAAGACCCAATGATTCCCTTAAAACAATTTCAAACCGGCCATCCTTCTTCGCCATAACCTACCCCCCCAATGTATATCAATAAAACGTGTTTATGCTCCTTCTAAATTCCATCCGCGCGGGTTGACCGTATTTATTTATCATACATTACAAACTACGGGTCAAACCGCTTTAATCCACAACAACCGCCCCAAACCGGCAAACCTCACTGCACTTGCCGCATTTGGTACACTTGTCCATATCAATCACATGTACCTTCTTGACTTCACCCGCAATCGCCTTGCCGGGACATTTTCTCGCGCACAGGGTGCAGCCGGTACATTTCTCCGGGTCGATCGCATAGGTCAGCAGCGGCTTGCACTGGTGCGCGGTGCACTTTTTATTGTGAATATGATCCTCATACTCATTGCGGAAATACCGCAGCGTGGTCAGCACCGGATTCGGCGCGGTCATCCCTAACTGGCAGAGGGAACCGGCCTTGATCTGCTCGGCGAGATCGCTCAGCAGCTCGATATCCCCCTCCCGGCCGTCGCCGGCGCAGATGCGTTCGAGAATTTCTAACATCCGGCGGTTGCCGATCCGGCAGTGGATACATTTGCCGCAGCTCTCCTTGCAGGTGAAATCCAAGAAGAACCGGGCCATGTCCACCATGCAGGTGGTCTCGTCCATCACCACCATGCCGCCCGAGCCCATGATGGCGCCGGTGGCGGCCAGGGTGCGGTAGTCGATCTGGGTGTCGATCAGTTCGGCGGGGATACAGCCGCCGGAGGGGCCGCCCATCTGGACCGCTTTGAATTCCCGGCCGTTTTTGATGCCGCCGCCGACGCCGTAGATGACGTCGCGCAGCGTCTTCCCCATCGGCACCTCGGCCAGCCCGCCCTTGGCGACCTTGCCGGTCAGCGCGAACACCTTGGTACCCTTGGAATTCTCGGTCCCCATCGCCGCGAAGGCCGCGCCGCCGTTGCGGAGGATCCACGGCACATTGGCGTAGGTCTCGACGTTGTTGATATTGCTGGGCTTTTTCCAATACCCCTTCTGCGCCGGAAACGGCGGTTTCAGCCGCGGCATCCCGCGCTCGCCCTCCAGCGAGGCGATCAATGCCGTTTCCTCGCCGCAGACAAACGCGCCGGCGCCGGCTTTGATGCGGATATCGAAGGAAAAATCGCTGCCGAAGATATTTTTCCCCAGCATCCCCCGCTCCCGGGCCTGTCCCAGCGCCTGCTCTAACCGGATAATAGCCAGCGGATATTCGGCGCGGACATAGACGATGCCTTCCATTGCGATGGGAACCTCGTCCGAGCCGATGGCGTAGGCGCCGATGATCATCCCCTCAATCAGGTTGTGGGGGTCGCCTTCGATAACCGCCCGGTCCATAAACGCGCCGGGGTCGCCCTCGTCGGCGTTGCAGATCAGATATTTTTTGTCCCCCTTTTCGGCCCGGGCAAAGCTCCATTTCAGCCCGGTCGAAAATCCCGCGCCGCCGCGCCCGCCGAGCCCGGAGGCCTTCATTTCGGCAATAACGTCCTCGGGGGACATTGCGGCGATACATTTTTTCGCCGCCGCATACCCCTCCCGGGCGATATATTCGGCAATATTCTCCGGGTCGATGATGCCGCAGTTAGCCAGCGCGATCCGGTGCTGGACACTGAGGTTGTCCAGATCCTCCTGCGGGATGGCATATTGTTCGGCGCCGTTCTCCTCTCCCCGGATAAATTTCAAAATTTCCCGGGCGGCGTCGGGGGTGACCCGGACAAAAGTCCGGTCATCCACATTGACGATCGGCTCGAGGTAACACATGCCGATACAGCCGGTCACCACGGCCGGTACGCCGGCGTCTTTCAATATGTTGAATATTTCGGCGGCGCCGGCGGCGATGCCGCAGCTGCCTTTTCCGACAGTGATTCTCATGGTAAGCACTTCCTTATATAGAAATCATTTTCCGAAAATACCGGGCGCCGAGGGCGATACGGTACAAGATCTACTGTTGTGCCGCCAATACCTGCCGGATGTTTTCGGCGGCTTTGAGGTCGAGGCTCTGACACTCCCGCAGGATAGTAATAATCTTATCACGCGTTTCGCGCTCCAATGCTTTTCCCTCGTTATTCCCTGTAGTCAACCGGTGCACATCCCACATTTTATCGTGGATCTGCATAAAAGCGCTTCTGGCGGTCTGCAATATCCCTTCGCCCAGACAATTCTCCGCATCGGCAAAGAAATCATGCGCGTAACACCTTCGCTCGGCCAAATCGAACTTTTCGGGGGAGATGTATTTCATCTTATTCGATTTTGCCCGATAATGGCTGTCATCTTCTAATCTGGTGATCCATTTTTCCCACATGTGTTTCCCATAGCCGTATTCGCTTTGGACCGTTTCTGTTTCGGTCAGCATTTCCGCCGCCCGTTTCAGCGCATTGATTACAATACCGTTTTTTGCCGCCGGGGCCTTCACTCCATCTATAAAGACAACGCCGCTTATTTTATCCAACCAACCGGCGTCCGCTTTGGCATTTTTTAATAGTTTAACGCCGCTTGCGTTTGACGACCGGATCAAAATATTTCCGCTGTCCTGATATCCGATACCCAAATGACAATTGCCGGCGTTATCAAACACAAGTATCGGCAGATCTTTGGATAAATGCGCGGCGGCATCCTGCGCTATGGCCGGTTTGCTGTCCGCGTTATTATACATCACAAGATGAAAGTCAAAGCCTTCCGCTTCCATGCAATCCGTTAAGGGTTGAATACCCCAACGGCCTGTCAGCAAAACATCGGTGCCAAAATGATAGCGCAGCCCGAATCCTTCGGTAGAAACGCCCATATGAAAATGATAATCCAAATCGTTGATCCAATCCACATTATGCGCGTGTACCAGACAGTGTCGTTGCTCCAAACCCATATATACCTTAAGCGCGCTCATCATGCAGGGGAAAGCCATACTGTGCGGACCGTGACGGCCGGGTTTGCGGACGCCCCGCTCGGTAACCATAAAATGGGAGGGGGTGTTTTGGTTTATCATGCATAAAACCTCCTGCACAAAATATACGCTATACCAACCGTGCGGACGCCGTCCTGCAAACTTATCCCTCCGCCGCAATCTCCTTCAAAATCTTCACCGCTTTATCCTTGGTCAGATTCCCATAGGTCTTGTCCCCGATCATCATCACCGGCGACAGGCTGCAGCAGCCGAGACAGGCGACGTTGTTGTAGGTGAACAGGCCGTCGGCGGTGATCTCCCCCTCTTCGGTCCCGAGGAATTCCCGGATCGCCTGCTCAATGCCGGACGAGCCGTTGACATGACAGGCGGTCCCCTGGCAGAGCAGGATCAGATTTTTCCCCACCGGCTTGGTGCGAAATTGGGTATAAAACGTAACAACGCCCATCACCTTGGCCGGCTTGACGCCGAGACGGCAGGCGATATAGGCCTGCAGATCCACCGGCAGATAGCCGTACAGCTCCTGCGCCTTCTGCAGCACGGTGATCAGGCTGCCCGCGACATCCCCGTATTTTTCCAACGTCGGCTCCAGCAACGCGATATCGATCTCCGGATCCGAAAATTTCCAGGACTTATTCTCCGCGCAATTGCATGTCATCTTCATCCCGCCCGCTTTCTGAAAACAAATTCTTAAAAACTATACGCTAAATCGGGCGGAAAGTCAAGAATTATCGGCATTTTCTGGATTTTTTTATGATTGCTTTTTGATGGAAATGGTGGTGTGCTTCAAATAATGAAAAGGAAAAACACAAAACACAACCGGATCGTCGTGTTTTGTGTTTAAATTTTTCCAATGGGCATAAACGGACTTGAACCGTTGACCTCTCGCGTGTGAAGCGAGCGCTCTAACCAGCTGAGCTATACGCCCATATAAATAAGGAGCAAATTTACTAACTTTATTATTATATCGGGTGTTGGGGTGGAAGTCAATAGTTAGTTTGAAAAAAGTGAAAAAATTCTCTTCGTTATCAATCATCCATAGAATCGGGTTCATATATTTATTCTGTATCATTAATATATCCATATGTACGGCATATAACATTTCCTTCTTCATCGCATTCGTGAATTTCCATTTGGTTGCCGTAAATAAACGCAACAGAAAAAACGCCGCCGTTAGGTGTCGGTTCAAGACTTACCATGACACCTTCCGGAAGTTCTTCCCCTCGGCGCTTCATATCGGCAAGGTCTAAAAAATTTAATCCATTTAAGTCTTCTTTGGCATTTAAATCCGGAATATTAGAATTTTCAGAAAAATTTTCGTTGGCATTGCTGACGATTTCATTATTATCGTCAAAATTTTTTAATGTACATGATGATAATGCCGCTATTAATAATAGTGCAAGAATTAAAACAAATAGCTTTTTCAAACTCAAATACCTCGTAAAATATAAATTAAATAAATTTATTAAGTTTATCCAATTGACTAATTATCACAATTTTACGTTATAAATATACAATTCCCACGCTCATCGCATTCGAATATTGTCGTTTGGTTGGCATATTTAAAAGCAACAGAAAAAACTCCTCCATTAGGGGTTGATCCAATGCATACCTGAACATTTTTGGGAAGCGGTTCGTTTTTATATTTCATATTAGCATAATTCCAAAAATCAAATGCGTGTATTTGATATATACTGTTTCCTTTTTCATTACACTCGTGTATTTCAGTAGGAAACGCTCCTGAAATAACAACAAAGAAAGTTCCCCCGTGGAGAAGTGGTTTTAGATATACTTGCAAATCTTCAGGAAGTTTTTCGCCATTTCGCTTCATATTGGCATATTTTAATAGACTTACGAATCCACAAGATATATTTTTAACGTTTCCTTTTTCGTCACAATTAAATACTTCAAAGAATGTGTAACCTTCGTGAAGAACCCCAAACGTAGCTCCATTAGAAGTTGGTGTAGGATATATTAGAACGTTTTTAGGAAGTGGTTCGTTCATACGTATCATATCAGCAAATTTTGAAAATCTTGATTTTGTTTTTTTGGAAAATAAATTTTTTAGTTTTATAAGCATGATTACCCTCTCTTAAAAAAACCGTCTTAAAAATATCTCCAGCCATCCCCAACAACAATGGCTGGCAATATCTGGAGATTATCAATGACCCGAACCGTTCCAAGGTCGAACTAATATACTTCGGTGAAACGTTTGGAATGGTGCTGTATTTCTAATTGTAAGAATACCATATTCTTTTTCCTGTGTCAAATACTTTTTGTAATAACAAGATTAAAAATGAATCTCACCCGACCCAGAGGGGTGGGGAAATAGACCCGGAGAGATTAAACCTTACGCGGAAATTCCGAGATCTTCCCGACCAGCATCTGAAGTATCATACGAGCATCGGAAACTGATAACTTTGCACCTCCGCTTACATTGGCAATATCCAGTTGTTCATCATCCAATACAATCTTGCCGACTAAATGCTGAAGGATCATACGGGCATCGGCGACGCTGAGCTTTGTATTACGGCTGACGCAACCGAGCGGAATACCACCCTCGAACCTCGCTGTTAATGCAACATCATCCAACACACAGAATCTATAAGATGGTTCATCCGTTATAAGCGTATTCCCCGCGTACCAGCCGATAAATTCCGACCCCCGGACCGATACCGCCGTCAGTTGCGCGAAATTTCCCTTGACCCGCGAGCCTGTGCCGTATACCGCGCCCACTCCTTCAATGTCGGCATCCACCGAAAAATATTGTACCGCTTCACCCTTCATTTCTTCCGACGGAGTGATTGCCGGTTTACCGGTTTCCGCCAATGTGTATGCAGCATCAGTTTGTTCGGACACTTCGCTAACGGTGCTTTCAAATTGTTTTCCGGGAGTGAGCGGTACTTCGTAGAAATTGACCGCGCGAGTTGCTTTTGCTTCGGATAGGCTGTATTCCTGCACCGAATAGGTCATAGTTCCGCTGCCGGTAGCGGTGATTTTGAAGGTAAATTCTTCATCGGTAGGGCAATAGATGACTTTTTGCCCGTTTTCGTCAACGGTAGCGAAAAGAGAACCTCCGGGGAGTTCTTGCGGTTCATCGTTGATGATTTTTGCGACAAGTATGTTCGTGTTGTCGTATACTTCGATGTCTACTGGGCAGTTTACGAAAACTTTACGATAAACACACATTTTTTTAACAGAGTCATCTACCATCTTTTCCATATATTTTCCGTCCAACGTGTTTATCCAAGAATAACAAAGATCGGCATAATGAGCAGATTTAATATTTGTACTATTAAAAGCTATTGTTTTAAGGTTATCAAGGGTTTGGGTATTGATTAAAAACCAAAGAGTATCCAAAGTGGCAGATAACCCTTTTGCGTTTATACATTGCTGACGCTGCTTCGTTTGAATATTATCAACATATTCTTTGTTGGTATGTGTTTTTGTTACGTTGTGGAATACTTCTGTCAAAAAATTTTCTTGCGAAACGATTTGGGGAACCATAATAATTCCAGTTAGTGTTTTTATATGCTTTTCGACTAAAAAATGATTAATCAAATCCACATCGCCGTTATCCCGATACAAATTATATTCCGCTTTCATATTTTCAAACAAACCTTTATACTTTGTCCCGTTTGTTTCTTTTGACGGCAAAAATATATCCGTACCATACCTCACGAACTCCCACCCAGAAGGTGCAACCATTGGCACAAGATCGTTGGGATTGACGATATTAAAAATATTACCGTGATTTACACCGCCTTTTATTTCGGTGTTTTTTACTCCAGCGGGCGGCTCAAAACAATAGGTGTAAATATTTTTATTGTCCAGTTGAATTTTATTATTAAAGCGATCGCCTTTATTCAATCTGCCTGCCAATAAATTTGCTACTGCCCCGGCACGGCTATATCCCATGATCCAGAGCTTGATATTCCCAGAAATATTATAATCATTAAGATATTTCGTAATCTCCTTATAAACAATATCATCACAAGCCTTTTTAAACCCTTCATGGTATGTTCCGTTACCAACCGTAAAATTTCCTGCCCATTCGGTATAATACATGAATCCACGCATTGAAACCGCTACAACCGTATATTCTCCGATTTTTTTACTTGCTATTCCGACACCGATATCATCTGGTTTTGTTTTATCTTGATTTCTATTGCTTTCTTTGTAATAATTATTTGTATAAAATAAATTGCTTTCGTTAAATCCTATTTTTGTAAATATTTTTTCCAATTCATTTCGGTCATATGTTGCCATCGCTAAAGCCAATGACATTTTTGCAAGATCGTGGTTATATTTATAGGATGTTTTATCAAAATAATTATCGTTATAATCAAATGTGGCTTTATCTTTTACTTCATCGGAAGGTTTGTTTCCAAAGCCACCCATGTATGCAAATTTACCGGTAATAGGTTGTGATGGATTTGTCGTTCCGCCACCATTTCCATATACATTAAAATACCCAACACCATTTTCACCGACTACTTGAATGGGTGTAGGACGATCTGTGGTAGTTCCATCGCAAAGATAACCTCCATTTGCTCCCCAAGTCCAAATTGTACCATCGCTTTTTAATGCAACAGAATGATGAACTCCTGTAGCTATATCAATAATGTTATCTAAGTTTTTTACTTGTACAGGTGCTAATTTGCTGTAATGAGTTCCATCGCCAAGATGGCCATAATTATTTTGACCCCAAGCATACACTGTTCCATCATTTTTTAATACAACAATAAAAAATATGCCTTCAGCAATTTTAATAACATTATTTAAATTTTCAATTTTCATAGGTGATGATGCATCATTTTCGGTTCCATCACCCAGTTGACCGTAATGATTGCTTCCCCAAGCCCAAATAGTTCCATCACTTTTAAATGCTGCGGTATACCAACATCCCGCTGAAATATCAACGATATTATTTAGACTTTGTATTTGTGTAGGTATCATACTATCAATTGTAGAACCTATATTATAAATATCACCAGTACTCGCTCCCCAAATCCAAGCTGTCTTATCCTCTTTTAATGCTACTGTATGATAATCTCCTGCTTCAACAGCAATAATGTTATTTAGGTTTTGTATTTGTACAGGGATATTTCTATTAATTGTAGAATTATCGCCAAGTTGGCCGTAATGATTGTAACCCCAAGTCCACACAGTTCCATCATTTTTAAGTGCTATAGAATGGAAAGCCCCAGCTGAAATAGCAATTATATTATTTAAATTTTTAACTTGTACAGGAGTGGTTTTACGGATTGTAGATCCATCTCCGAGTTGGCCAAAATCATTTCTTCCCCAAGCCCAAACAGTTCCATCATTTTTTAATGCAATAATAAAACCTTCCATTCCCGTTGAAATAGCAATTATATTATTTAAATTTTGAACTTTAATAAGCGTATATTTATCGCATGTTGTATTATATCCGCAAGCCCAAACAGTTCCATCGCTTTTTAAAACAACAGTATCGGCGCTTCCTGCCGCAACCATCGGCTCCGTCCAAAATGTATCTGCGGCCTTAATTGCAATTATTCCTGTTGGTATAATTGTCAGCAGCAATACCACAACCAATACCAAACTAAACATTTTAAGATATGCCTTTTTCATAATCTTTCTCCTTCAAATGAAAAATTGAATACTTCTATATTACCACAAAAAAATCCAAAACACAACATCATCATTGTACTTTGGACTTTTCATTTTTTTATTTGTTTATGTATGTATCACGGCTCTACCGTATCTCCTACTTTATTTGTTGTATCCCGCTGGCGTTTCCATTCCTCAAACGATCGCTGTCCTTCTTCTGTTTCGTAGTAAGCAACGATTTTCGGCAGGAACAGCCGTGCCAATGCATCAATTTCATGTTGCGGGATTTGTGTAGCATCTTTCATGGCGTAGTCCTTTTCCGACACGTAGAAAGACCTTTTGATTGTTGTTTTGCTGATGATTTAATAAATTACCGATGTTCTTTAATTTTGTTTATGTTTTAATAATTTTCATGGTGTCATTCGTAAAATCTAAAGTCAAACTATTGTTTGCATCTATAGTATACTCATTTTTGCGAAAAAGTCAATATGCATCAAACATTTCACAATATCATTTTCCACCAGCCATCATCGTCACCCCCGCCGCACCGGAAAAAAGCGGCACTGTCAAGGGCGCGAAGCGGCACGGTTCTGCCGTGCGAACCCTTGATGGTGTTGCTTTTTTCCGGTACAATTTGCGGGGCGATGGACAAGAAACCCTGCTCCGAAAAGTTTATTTGACTTTTTATTTTTGATCGGATATGAATATATTGTCCTCGCAATATTTTAATTTGATAGGAGTTGTTATAAAAAGTGTAGAAAAAAGGAAACCTCCCCCGCACAAGCGTGCCGCAACACGCTACTGTACAAGAATCAGGTGCATCGTTGGTGCCAGCTCAATGGAGCCCCCCCAAAACGTTCAGCACCACCGCAAAAACCCATCCGCCACACACAATTAATATTGCGTTCGTCTTGATTGCCGGAGCAACCTTGCAATGGCGCGGTTCTGGAGTGTTCTGACCCACTCCAACGGATGATACGGTGATCGCAATATAGAGGTCGTTAGTTTCACGACCGGCAGATTATCCCTTGATGCCGCAACAAAAAAGGGATGATCATTCCCGAAACCGCCAATAGCTGTTGCATGTACGGCGCAAAAAGTACAGCAACTGGTCTTTGTTGACGAAGGAATATTCCTTCTGAAACCCCCTGACAAGGGGCGGGTGATGACCGAAGTCACTCGGATGATCTGATGTCCGGCAACGCAGAGGCTCAGCGATGAGCTGTTGTCAGCAATGGCCAAGGTCTGCGAATAGGCAGACGCCCGATTGGGTAGCTCGAACGAGCTCGCGGCTATTTTACTCAACTTGATAAAACCGTCCCCAGCTACGGTTTCGAATGAGCCGGTCTGTTTCTTTGGAAATTTTCAATTTCCCAAAGAAACAGACCGGCGGGCTGATTCAAACCCCGCATGGTTACACGTAAAATCCATCTTTTCCGGCACGTTATGAATAAAAATGGAATATCACATCAAGCGCATATAAAAAAGTGGTTTTTGTGCAGCGATAGCTATGTCCAAAAATGCATTTCCAAATATAACCAAAGGAGGGTATCACCCTATGAAGAAAAACAGTTATCAAAAGGATCTCGATGCTCAGGTAGATAAGATTTTCCGCGAGGCCAATTCCGGCAGCTTCAAAACGCGAGAAAAGTATCATGACGCTTGTCACCGGTTCACCGAATTTTTATCCGAAGAATTTAAACTACGAAAATTTTCAAATATAAGCGATAAACATATCACCGCGTTTGTTTCCTGCCTTCGTGACCACAACGTGTGCGACAACACGATCCGATCCTATCTCAGTGGCGTGCGCTTCTGTCACAACCATTGCGATCGAACGAGAAACGTGCTATCGAGCAATAGGGAATTAGGCATTAATCTCCAGAGCCGCACCAGAAATAAAAACCGTGCATGGACAGAAAATGAATATCGTAAGGCGTTGAAATGCGCCGAAAAGCACCCGGATATTAGACACGCGCTGGTGCTTTGCCGTGAATTGGGTTTGCGGATCGAAGAGGCGATAAACGTGAAATTATTCCAGATCACACCGGGTATGGATCATATCGATGTAAAAGGTAAAGGCGGGCTTGTCCGAACGATACCGCTTGATTCCCGACAAATGCAAATACTGCAAGATTTAAAAGCGTTTGGTCTAAAAAACGGAAAACGACCATCGGATAAAATTATCCCCAGACAGGATACCAAAGGCAGCGTTGCAAAACAAAAGAGCCGGATCGAAAATTGGGTCGCCAATCATCGTGCGGATTTTTCCGATCGTACCGGTGATAAGTATACGGAGTTGGTAGAATATTCTATCATAAATGGGTTGAAAACCCCGGTATCCACAATCACTGTGCATGGATTACGGCATTCGTTCGCGCAGGATCGTTTGGAGAAACTCACCAGTGAATTGAAAGATGAACGGGTCTCGAAGATAGCGGTTTCGAATATGCTCGGCCATAATCGGATAGAGATCACCAATCTTTATACCGCTGCCCGGTGAATGCGAAAATAAAGTTGGGGATCGGTTCTGGTATCTTCGCCCAACTTCTTCTTGACTAATCTCCATTTATCGGCTATACTTAAGCCATAAAGGGGGTATATGTCCATGTCAACCGTTGGAAGTAGACTACGCGATTTACGTAAAAGCCTTAATCTATCTCAAAATAAGCTCTGTGAAATCGCCAATCTAAAACAATCCACCCTAAATCGCTACGAGCATGACGGCGCCGAGGCGCCGTATGCGGTAATGCTGTGGTACGCCGACTATTTCGATGTATCGCTGGACTACCTCTTCTGCCGCACCGATAACCCGCAGGGAAAATTGTATGAATTCAAGCCGAAAATTCCGAATGAAGATATTCGTCAATTCATCGAAATGTGTTTCGATAAGGATTCACCGATGAGCGAACGCTTAAAACAATCCATCATCACCATGTTTGAGGAGGGAAAGAAAGATTGAGAGCTGTAATTTATGCTCGGTATTCTGACGCTAACCAGCGCGAAGAGAGCATCGAAGGACAAATAAGAGAAAATACCGAATATGCCAAACGCAAGGGCTACAAAGTCGTAAAACACTATATTGACCGCGCCATATCTGGAGAGAGAGCGGAAAACCGCCCCGAATTCTTACAAATGATAGAGGACAGTAAGAAAGGGTTATTTGATGCGGTCATTGTGTGGAAAACCGATCGTTTTGCCCGCGATAAATATGACAGTACCGTGAATAAATATATCCTAAAAAAGAACAGTGTTGCGGTACTTTTCGCGACTGAACCAATGATTGACGATACCCCGGAAGGACAATTGATGGAGTGCTTTATGGAAGCGTTTGCGGTGTATTACCTTGCAGATCTAAAACAAAAAGTCAGGCGGGGTATGACTGAAAACGCAATAAAAGGCAAATACAACGGCGGGAGCATAACTTTCGGTTACATGTTAGACAAGGAACGGCACGTTCACATAGACCCGAAAAATGCCCCAATTACGGTAGAAATTTTTATGCGGTACGCGAGCGGTGAACCTATCAAGGATATCTTAAAGGATTTAGTGGAAAAAGGGTTGAAAAATTCCCGGGGAAGTACGCCAACTTACAGCTTTATCACCAGTATCCTCAAAAATCGGAAATATTTAGGCGAATACACCTTTTTAGGAAAATCCTATGATGGGTTTTTCCCGCAGCTAATCGACGCTGATATTTTTGAAAAATGCCAAAAACGGTTGGCGTCTAACCAGTTAAAACCCGGCCATTTCAAGCCTGTTGAGGAAAAATATATCCTGTCCGGCAAAATTTTCTGCGGGTATTGCGGTACGACAATGTGCGGTGAAAGCGGTAAGAGCAGTACCGGCGCGATCTATCGCTACTACCATTGCCGCGCCGCGAAGAAACAAAAAACCTGCAATAAAAAGCGTGTGATGAAAGATTTTATCGAGACTGCTGTAGTCGATATGGCCATGCAGTTGTTTGATGATAAGCCGCTTTTGGATCGCGTAGTTGATAATTGTTATAATATGCAGACACGGATAAGCACCCAGCTACCCGCTCTTGAGCGGCAGTTGAAACAGACATTATCCGAAATAAAAAACGTCATGAAGGCCATTAAAAAAGGGATCATCACGGTCACTACAAAAGAAGAATTGGAAAAACTGGAGCAGGATAAGGAAACGCTGGAAATAAGTATCGCGAAGGAACGCATCGAGCGCCCGGTTATCAGTAAGGAACAAATCATGTTTTGGTTAAGCAAATTGGGCGCGACCAACCTTGACGATGCCGACGAAGTGCAGCGGTTGATCGATGTGTTCGTCAGCGGCGTATATGTGTATGACGATAAGATGGTGGTCACGTTCAACTATGAGGATGGCGAGAAATTCGTGACGTTTGATGAAGTGAATGCGATGCTGGAACAAAAGAAAAACCCTGATAATCTTAACAATTATCAGAGTTCGACTTTGGAAAGCTTTACTGACCCGTACGAGACTCGAACTCGTGTTGCCGCCGTGAAAGGGCGGAGTCTTAACCGCTTGACCAACGGGCCGGATATTAGATGTTAGATTTTAGACTCTAATATCTAAGCGCTAAAATCTAACATCTAATTTGGTAGCGGTAGTCGGATTTGAACCAACGACACTGCGGGTATGAACCGCATGCTCTAGCCAACTGAGCTATACCGCCATGTGTGAGGAGTGCGCACTGACGCGCACAACAGGGGCGCAGGCTATTATATAGTATACCCTATACATTTGTCAACACCAAATTTCATTTTTCGCTGGAAATTGTTTTAGAAATGTGTTATGATAGCCAAAACACAGCTTCCGCGGGTGCCGCGGAGGCGGATATTTGCGTTTAAATTTCTGGAAGGGACCATATTTTCCATGTTTTTCCGAAAAAACAATAAACCGGCCGGCCCGGTGGATTTTTTGATCGCCGGGTTAGGCAACCCGGGGCGTAAATATGAGGGGACCCGCCACAACATCGGGTTTGCCGTTATTGAAGCGCTGTCCGCACGGCTGTCCGCGCCGGTCAAAAAAATCCGGTTCCAGTCGCTCTGCGGCGAGGCGCGGATCGAGGATAAGCGGGTATTGCTGATGATGCCCCAGACATATATGAACAATTCCGGTATTGCGGTGCGGGAGGCGATGCGGTTTTATAAGCTGGCCCCGGAACAGCTGCTCGTCGTCTGCGACGAGGTGGCGCTGCCGGCTGGCGCCGTCCGGATCCGCCGGTCAGGCAGTGACGGCGGCCAGAAGGGGATGGCCAGCATCCTCTACCACCTCCAATCCGACCAGTTCCCCCGCATCCGCATCGGCGTCGGCGCCAAACCGCATCCGGATTACGAGCTGGCCGACTGGGTGCTGTCGAAATTTTCGCCAAACGAGGCAAAGGTGATGGTGGAAGCGGTCGACAATGCGTCGGCGGCGGTTGTGACGCTGGTGGGCGAGGGGATTGAGCGGGCGATGAATTTATACTCGAAATAATGCGGAATTATAGATACAGATAAGATTAATCGGTGCATCAATTCCGCATTCATAAAAAGGAGGAGCAGCTATCTCAACAAATCTTTTTACCCGCGCCCTCACATCTCTCCCCGCCTTTTCCGGCCTCGCGGCCGATATCGGCGCGGGGCGGCTTCCGGCTGCCCTTACGGGACTGGGGCATATCCACAAGGCGCTGTTTATCCACGGATTGATTAAAAATTTAAAGCGCAAGGCCGTCGTGCTGACCGCCGATGAGGCGGAGGCCAACCGGCTGTCGGAGGATCTGCGGCGGTTGGGCAGCGTCACGCTGTTGCTGCCGGCGCGGGACCTGTCGCTGCGGCGGGTGGAATCCACCTCCCGGGAATATGAGCAGCAGAGGCTGAGCACGCTGGCGGCGATCGCTGAACGGGGCTATGATGTGGTGGTGGCCGCCGCTGACGCGGCGTGCCAGTTCACCCTGCCGCCCGAAAAACTGCTGGACTTTACTGTTGATATTGTCGCCGGCAAGCGGCTGCCGGTGGCGTCTTTGAGTGACACGCTGGTGCGGGCGGGGTATCAGCGGTGTGAGACGATCGAGGGATCCGGCCAGTTCGCGGTCCGGGGCGGCATTTATGACATCTTCCCCTCCGGCGCGTCGGCCCCGGTGCGGTTAGAGCTGTGGGGGGATACGGTGGACACCATCGCCGCCTTTGACCTGCTGACCCAGCGGCGCACCGAACCGTTGGACGCGGTCTCGATCCCGCCGGCCGCCGAAATATTGTATGACGACCCCGCCGGGCTGGCGGATAAAATCGAACAGCTGGCCGCCGGACTGCGGGGCAAAAACGCCGCGATTGTCCGGGAAAACCTGTTCGCCGACGCCGACCGGCTGCGGGGCGGGGGCCAGCCGGCGTCACTTGACAAATATATCCCGCTGCTCTATCCGCCGGCTACGTTGTTCTCCTATGCCGAAGACGCGGTGCTGTTTGTGTCGGAGCCGGTCAAGGTGCGGGAGCGGATGCGGACCGCCGGCTGGCAGTTGAATGAAGATATCGAAGCGTTGTTGGAGGAGGGCCAGCTCTGCCGCGGGCTGACCACATACGCTTGGGATTATGACGAGCTGGTCCGCTGTCTCCATCGGCGGGGCTGCGTACTGCTGGATTCTTTCGCCCGGACCGAGCAGGATTTTAAGTTGGTTGGCTTGTATAACATCACTGCCAGACAATTGCCGGTCTGGTCCGGCAGCGTCGAGCTGCTCTGCGAGGATCTGCGGGATGTACTGCGGCGGCAATGGGCGGGCGTGGTGCTGGCCGGAAGCGAGGAGCGGGTTGCGCAGGTATTGGCCGAGGATTTGCGCAACGAAGGGCTGCCGGCGGTCTATGCCCCGTCGCCGGAGGCGCCGATACGGGGGCAGGTTTTGGTAATCCCCGGCGGGCTGTCCTCCGGATTTGAATTCCCGGAAGCCGAGCTGGCGGTTATCACCCACGGCCGGTCCAACGCCACCCGGAAACCGGTGCGGCGGCAGCGGCGGGACAAGGGCGCCGAGATCCATTCGCTGAGCGAGCTGAACCCCGGCGATTATGTAGTTCACGCCGCCCACGGTATCGGCATCTATCAGGGGATCAAGAATTTACAGGTCCAGGGCATCGAAAAGGATTACATCCAATTGCAGTACGCCAAAGGCGACACGTTATATGTACCGGTGACCCAGATGGATTTGGTGAGCAAATATATCGGCACAAGAGAGGATATCGCCTTAAAACTCCACCGCCTCGGCGGGCAGGAATGGCAGAAAGCCAAAACCCGGGTAAAAGCGGCGGTGAAGGATATCGCCCGGCAGCTGATCCGGCTGTATTCCCAGCGGATGGCGGCGCCCGGCTTCGCCTTTTCCCCCGACGCCGAGTGGCAGTATGATTTCGAGCGGCATTTTGAGTATCAGGAGACCGACGATCAGCTGCGCTGTACCGATGAGATCAAGGCGGACATGGAGCGGGCGGTGCCGATGGACCGGCTGCTCTGCGGCGACGTGGGCTTCGGCAAGACCGAGGTGGCGCTGCGGGCGGCCTTCAAATGCATCAGCCAATCCAAACAGTGCGTGATATTGGTCCCCACCACGATACTGGCCTTCCAGCATTACAACACCATCATCAAACGCTTCGAGGGGTTCCCGGTACATATCGAGATGCTCTCCCGGTTCCGCACCCCGAAACAGCAGGAAGAAATTTTGGAGCGGCTGGCGCTGGGCGAGATCGACATTTTGGTTGGCACCCACCGTTTGCTGAGCAAGGATGTGCAATTCAGTGACCTCGGGCTGTTTGTCGTGGACGAGGAGCAGCGGTTTGGGGTCACCCAGAAGGAACGGATCAAGGAGCTGGCGCCGAATATCGACGTGCTGACCCTGTCGGCGACCCCGATTCCCCGGACGCTGAACATGGCGATGAGCGGGATCCGGGACATGTCGGTGATTGAGGAGGCGCCCCAGGACCGGCATCCGGTCCAGACCTATGTGCTGGATTACGACCACGGCATCGTCACCGACGCCATCCGGCGGGAGCTGCGCCGGGACGGACAGGTATATTATCTGCACAACCGGATAGAGGATCTCGAGCGGCTGGCTGCCGGCATCCAGACGCGGATCCCGGAAGCCCGGGTCGGGGTGGCCCACGGCCAGATGAGCGAGGAAGAGCTTTCGGATATCTGGCGGGCGGTGCTGGATCATGAGATCGACGTGCTGGTCTGCACCACCATCATCGAAACCGGGGTGGACATCCCCAACGTCAACACCCTGATCATCGAAAACGCCGACCGGTTCGGCCTGTCCCAGCTGCACCAGATCCGCGGCCGGGTGGGCCGGTCCTCCCGGCGGGCATTTGCCTACCTGACCTTCGTCCGCGGCAAGGTGCTGACCGACGTGGCCGCCAAGCGGTTGGAGGCGATGCGGGAATTCACCGAATTCGGCGCGGGGTTCAAGATCGCCATGCGGGACATGGAGCTGCGCGGTGCCGGCAATCTGCTGGGTGCCCAGCAGCACGGCCATATGGAGGCGGTGGGGTATGAGATGTACCTGCGGATGCTGGCCCAGGCGGTGGCTGCCGAAAAAGGGCAGCCGGAAACCAAGGCAGACGCCGAATGTCTGGTCGATCTGCAGGTGACCGCCCATATCCCCGAGAGGTATATCGCCTCCCATTCCCAGCGGCTGGATATCTACCGCAAAATCGCCGATATCCGGGATTTCGAGGATTCATTGGACGTGACCGACGAGCTGATCGACCGGTTCGGCGAGCCGCCGGCGGCGGTGCAGGGGCTGATCGAGGTGGCGTTGCTGCGGAATATGGCGGCGGCGGCGGGGATTTATGAAATCAAGCAGCAGAATGACACGCTGCTGCTGTATCAGCGGGTGCTGAACATGGAGATCGCCTCCAAAATGTCGGCAGCCATGCGCGGCCGGATCATGGTCAGCGCCGGCGCGAAGCCGTATCTGGCGGTGAAGATGAAGGAGAACGGCACGCCGTTAGATACGCTGCGGGAGGCGTTGGAGGCGGTATCGGTTGCTGTTGCGCATGTATAGGGAATCCATTATGAAAAACTGGATAGAAAAAATTATGTTAAGCCTTAGTGCAATTTGTATACTGTTTTTTCTCATAGCCGTGGCTGCGGCTCATATAGCAGACCTGAATACGCCCCGCACAGAATGCTATGGGCAGGCGGAAGTTATAGGAAAAAGGTTAGTCATTGAAAGCGGCGGGGACGCCAGTAACAATTATTATATGCTTGTTGTCTTCAAATTATATGGCGATTATATTATAGAGCTTTATCAAGGTCATGGGTCTTTCCATGAGGGCGATACGGGCATACTTGTTTACACCGAGAGAGAAGACACCAGAAAAAAATATGAAAATGAAACCGATTATTGGAAAGGCAGGAGCTTGATCAGCTTCGGAAAGGACCCTGAATATGGCGGAGAAAAAATCGGAGGGCGCAAAGAACGCGGCGTGTTTTATACAGTATCCGGTATATCGGCTGGTTTCCTTGTTTTTATTATACTTTTTTATTATTTTAAGGATAAAAGAAGAAGAGACTTCTATAAATCAATAAGTAAGCCATCTAAAACCCATACGCCACGCCGCTGGCGGTGAACAGTGGCCAGTGGTCAGTGATCAGTTGGTCAGAAACTTTATTGTTTTATATTTTTTAGAATGGGATAAAAACGGACTTAAATGAGGAAGGAATCAGGTCAAATGGATGTTTTTTCGCTCAACCAAACGGAGTTCCCATCCGCCATACATCATGCCATCTGGAACATAGGCCGCCTGATGTTCCCGTTGGCGTGGAGCCTTGCCGGCATAGCGGACGAGCAGGTGAGGCAAGCCTGTGCCGACCTGTATCATTATGTCCGGGACGGGTATGCCGACATGTATGACCATCCCGAAGCGTACGGGCTGAACCCGGAGGAAACGGATGCCTTTCTGGCGGGCAGGCCCTGGAGCAAGGCGAACAATTTGGTGACCGTATCCTTTCCGCATGGATTCTTTATCCAGCACAGTACCCGCAACAGGGTATATATAGTCATTCCACATCTATGTATAGTCAATAAAAATTCAACCATCAGCTATGCGCTGATGGTTTTTTTATGCTGTATCCGCTGTTATCGCAATCATGACAGTATTGAAATTCGCATCTGCCGTCAAATTTAACAATGACGGATTTTGTAAAATCCAAATCGTCCATAAATTCTCTGATCAGCAGGCTGGCCTTTGATGAACGCATGGTTTTATAGACATTCCATAGTCCTATTCCCGATCCTCCGGTGTCCTTATGCGTCGTCATTTTTCTTTTTCCGATACTGTTCAGGACATTTTTATCAAAGGCAACACCGCTGTCCTTAATCACGATTTGATAGGAACCCAAATCATCCTTGGATATCGAGCAGCTTATTCTTTTATTCAAATGGGGGCTGTTTTCAACGGCAATAATCGCGTTTTCTAAAAGGTCGGCAATCAATGTATTGAATTGCTCCTCGGTAATAAAATGTGTAATGCCGCCGAAGGTTTCCTGAAAATCAATATCCAGCTCAATACCCTTCTCTTTGGCTAAATCCAGCATATACAGCATAAGCGAATCCAACAGAATCATGCCGCTGACTTCATAGGCCGTTTCCTCGTTGTATTTCTGTGTTTCGGCCTGCATCGCCATCTTAAATTCCGTGATATCATCCAATATTTTCTGTGCTTTCTTTTTGATTCCGGCATCCGGCGTTTCCCGTATCAGGATCATCAGCGCTTTATTAAAGGCTTTCAGATATTTCGCATCCTTATGGACGCGTTCAGACAGAAAATCATGTGTCTGCATCAAGCTGTTAAAGTCTGTTGTTATCTCGTTTATCTTGTGCCTGAGCGCCCTTTCGCTGTATGCCTGTATGGTTTCTCTTTTCAAAATAGTGAATAAGCCAAGAGCTATCAGCAAATAGGAAACACCCATCATAATTTCATTGCCAACGGTACTGATTGTATTTGCTTCATATGCTACATTACTAAGAATCCTTA
>WRDE01000005.1 GCA_009783605.1 Oscillospiraceae bacterium | reverse complement strand
TCCGAAGTTCGCTTGTTCCTCTGCGCTCCCGCAGTTCGGGCAGTTACGCCCCTCAATTATTTTTGTCTTCTTCATGGATATATTATAGCATACTCAACGCCTTTTGTCCACACCTGCTTTTTTTATTTGTTTGACTGGTCGGACGCGGTCAGCGATATCCGGGAGCATTTTCCGTTGGACAAATATAAAATGATCGTGGATGATACAGTTGACCTGAACGGCAGATATTTCGTCGACAGGAAAACGGGAGAGCCTTATATTTTATCCACAACATTTTTGCTGACTACCGAAAATGAATTGAAAGCGCAGGCAGTCACTTATTCCGGCAAGCTGGAGAGGCCGTCAACGCTGGAGAAACTGGAACGAGAGCGTATTCTTGATCCTCATCTTTTATTTGTGCGATCTTCTTTTCATATAACCCAAATCCTAATTCTTCAACCATGAACAAGTGATAAAAATAGCTGTTCATGTACCAATATCATACCATAAATTCGATTGAAGATCAAGCGGAATCGGAAAATAAATTGGTATTGATTTGCGAAGAAATGCCTTGTTTGCAAGGGTTAGCTGTGTTATACTGGGATTGTTCAAGTACAGCATAAAAACGGAGGAGCACAGAAAAATCTTGATTACTATTGGTTCTTCCGATTGATCCAACCAACAGCCGCATCCATAGCCACCCGGCATCCGTTTGTCTGATCCAGCGCGTTGAGCATGACGAAGTCGTGGATGATCCCCAGAACACGAATGGCGGTTACGTCCACGCCTGCCTCCAACAGCTTTTTGGCGTACGCCTCCCCTTCATCCCGGAGGACATCTGCCTCATCCGTTATAATCATCGCGTCGGGAAGCCCTTTTAACTGTTCGGCCGCCGCCCGAAGCGGGGATGCCGTGATCCGGTTGCGGTCAGACTCCGATGTGGTGTATTGATCCCAAAACCATTTCATACCGTCCTTGTAGAGATAGTATCCTGCGGCGAATTCCCGGTAGGATTCCGTATCGAAAGCGGCATTGGTCACCGGATAAAATAATAGTTGCTTATGGATACGCGGGCCGTTCCGGTATTTGGATAGGATGGTCAGCGCGGTTGCCATATTGCCGCCCACACTGTCCCCGGCCACGGTCAAAGTGTCCAAGCGCCCGTTCAATCCCAACTTTTTTACCACATGCGGCAGCATGGACAAAGCGTAATAACACTGTTCAAGCGCCACGGGGTATTTCACCTCCGGGGAAAGGCTGTATTCGGGGAAGAATACGACCGAATTCGTCCGCGCCGCCAACTCCCGCACCAATTTTTCGTGGGTATGGAAATTGCCGAACACCCACCCCGCGCCGTGTAAGTATAGGATAATATGCGGGTCGCCGGTTATGTTTGTTGGGCGAACACAATAGAGCGGAAATCCCGGGAGCTTGTTTGTCGGCCGGATTTTATAGAATGATATGTCCGCAGGATACATGTAAACAGGGGTATCCTGCGCTTGGTCGAGCCTCTTGCGGCCCTGCTCCGGCGGCAATTGGTATATGCGCGGCGGTATCGCAGCCGCATTGCAAACATCGACAGCGGCTTTTTCCAAAGGGATCCGTTTTTCCATAACGACGACCTCACAAACAAGTTTTTTATCAGTTTATGCTTGTTTAGAGGTTGTTGTGAATGGCGAAATGGATTTGCCATAAACGAAAGCCGCTTATAATACCGCCGGATCATAAAAGCGCCATGCCGCAAAAACGGACATGGCGTTTTTTCTATTTTACACCCGCCATACAAACAATTTACCGCAAACAGCTAGCGGGCTTTACATACGGCGATATATGATAGCCCCATGGTGGTGAAGTATATGAAAATAATCAGCCTGTCCGAACGGGAGGAATACAGCAATACCATCGCGCTGCATTTGCTGAGCACCGAATTCCGGTATCGGAATTATCGGAGCTTTCATGCGCTGAGCAAGGAGATAGCGGACGACGGCGAGGTTATGCTGATCTTCTGCCTTGAACGCGACGGTGTGATCGACTTGAATAACATCGACCGGATAAAGGGATCGACCAGATACCGGGAGGTTCCGGTTATCGTGCTGTCGGCGGACGGAAGCGAGCTGAGCAAGGCGAAGGCGTTCCAGCTGGGGATCGACGATTATATCGTCTATCCCTTTTCGTCGTTGGAATTCAACTCCCGTATAAGCGCGGTGGCGCGGCGGGCGTTCAAGGATAAACGCGACGGCGCGGTCGTCCATGAAAATATCCGGATCGATACCCACCGCCGGATGGTTTACGTCGGCGGCAAGGAGATATCACTGACGCTGAAGGAATATGAAATGCTGTATATCCTTATCAAAAATAAAGACAGGATCATCACCAAGCAATATCTGTTCGGCGAGATATGGAAAGATAAGAATCTCGAATCCACCCGGACGCTGGATATGCACATGCGCACCCTGCGGCGCAAGCTCGGCAGCTCGGGCAGCCTGATCCAGACCATCCGGTCGGTGGGGTACCGGCTATGATTTTACATTCATTATACAGTTGTTTACCAAAAGTTTTCGCAGCCATGATAGTCGAATTTACATGCGGGGGTATATGCTGAAGCTAACCTCAGACAAATAGAAAAAGGAGAAAACGCAATGAAAAAGCGTGCAATTAAAATGCTTTGTCTCGCACTGACCACGGCGGCGCTGGTATCGTTCAGCCTGACAGCCGTGGCGGCCTCCACCACTGCCGGCGGCGGCAGCTGGGAGAACGGCGGCGTACATAAGGACGGTACCGCATGGAATATCCCGCTGCGGGATGCGGCGCTGGTGGGGATCACCGGCAATGCGGCGGCAATTGCCCGGTTCTCGTACTTCTACGACAGCGCGGCCAAACCCTTCAACGCGGACTATGCCGGCACCACTTCCGAAAAAACCGTCAAGATCAACGGCGAGGACGCCAAGATCAAATACGCCGAGAGCCGCCAGATGGACGGCAAATTCGAGGCATACCTCGATCCGATCGACAACAAGTGGAAAACCTCCTTCGCGAAGGAGGACGAAACCGTCGGCGAAACCACGACCGCAGTCGAGGTCTACGGCACCGGTACACTGGCCGAGCGTAAGGCCAACGCTGCCGCCATCAAAGCCAACCTCACCACCGCGCTGACCAACAACCGGTTCGCGGGCGCGCTGGACGGCGTGTTCGGGCTACAGCGGGACTTCGCCGGCTCGGCGTATGTGCTGCCGGTCAAACCATCCAGATCGCAGGCGCTCCGGGTCTCCGACCTCAAGGAATTCAACGACGACGGCCCCGAAGTGACCTTCGGCGCCGAATTTGTACCGGGCAACCAGTTTGACGCCTACCGCGGCGGGTACGACGCGATGAAATTCTATGATACCAAGCAGAAAAAAGTGGTTTCGATCTCCGTTGACGGGTTCGCGGGCCTGAGTGCGGCGGTGGATTCGTATCTGTCCAAGCTGCCGGCCGAAACTGATCCCGCCAAGGTCGAAACGAACAAGCAAGCCATCCTCGACGGTGTGGCGCAGGCGCGTACATGGGGCGGCGCCGACTATATGCTGGCCAAACTAGGCGGCGCATGGGATACCATGCTCAGCGAGGGCCGTAGATTCTGGGCGTTCGGGGCCGCCGGCGACAGCTTTGTCAAGAATTATACCTATGCCTACGGCAAGGACGCCCAAAGTGTGCTGGACGGCATGAGAAGCGGCAACAGCTTCGTCTCAACGGGCGATCTAATCACCGCGCTGGATTATACCGCCGCCAACAACGGCGTCAGCGCGACTATGGGCGAAACCATCATTCCGGTTAAGGGAAAAGATACGACGGTCACAATAACCTTCACCAGCCCGAATAAAAACGTCGACCATATCGACCTGATCGCCGGAGAAGTCGGCGAAAAACCGGTCCGGTACGCCGACGGCTCCACCTCCACCATCAGCGTATTCACCGATCCGACCCAGTATTTGACCCCTGCTTATCAAACGGACACGGTCGATACCACAAAGGTGATCAAAACCTTCAACAAATCCGATTTCAAGGTCAACGCCGATGGTTCTTATACCGTCACCTTCACCCTGCCGGCCGGCGACAAGGATATGTATTACCGGCTGCGCGGTACCAACAACGCGAAAGGCAGCGCCAACTGCGACACGCAGGGCAACCCCACCGTTGATTCGCTGCTCGGCGATAACACCGAAGCCAAGGCGAAGGCGGACCTCTGGTTCTATTCCAATCCGGTCTTCGTCAGCAAACAGGTAGCCGACGGCGTATCGGTCAGCGGTACGATCAAAAAAGCCGACGGCTCGGCGCTGGCGAACCGGAGCGTTATACTCAACGAGCAGATCACCCGCACCGACGCGCAAGGCAATTACAACTTCTCGAATATCGAGGTCGGCAAGGATGTGCTGCAGGTACTGGCGGTATTGAACGCGGCGGGTGAAGCCGAGGAATATCTGGCCTTCAAGGTGCAGCGCGGCGGTAACACCGAATTCGATAAGGGCGATATCTGGCTGGCGGACAGCGTGTACGCGCTGGAGCTGGATCTCATGATCGGCGGCGCGGATATCATGATCACCGCGGTCAAGGGCGCCGCGCCCCCGGTCAACAACCCCGGCGGTAGCACCACGAATGCTGCCGGCACAACCGCTGCTCCGGGCAGCCCCAAAACCGGCGAAGCGGACATGGTTATCTACGCCGCCGCGTTCGCGCTGGTATGCGCCGCGCTGAGCGTGATGATATTCAAATCCACCCCCAAATATGCGAAGGAGGACAAATAACATGAAAAAGTTGATCGCTATACTGTCCCTGATCTGCATGATCGCCATATGCTTCACCGGCTGCGGCGGTAAGGAAGAACCCAGCGAGCCCGTGCTCGGCACGACGACTGCCAAAGCGACCACCGCCGCGACCGAAGCGCCGACCCAGCCCACCGATGATCCGGTACAGACGGAGGAACCCACGGAAACCACTGCCGATGATCCGGCAGAAGAACCGACGGCTTCCGAAACGGTGACGCAGGCAAATGCCACCGTCGCCGTCACCACCAAGGCACCGGCAGCAGCTACCACCAAGGCACCCACGGCCGCGCCGACAACTGCACCCACGGTCGCACCGAAGCAGGGCAACGAATACAAAGTCCTCCCGACCCTGTCCGGCACCGTCTCCTTCTCCGGATCCACTTCGGTTTATCCCGCCATTGCGGCGCTGCGCGAGGCGTTTTTGAAGATGTATCCCAAGGTGTCGATCCAGATTAACAACGTGACCGGCTCCGGCGCGGGTCTGGCCGACGCCCGCAACGGCAAGGTCAGCTTCGGGATGAGAAGCTCGGTCTTCAACGGTTCCGGCGACGACAACGGCACCCTGAACGGTTTCATCATGGCGTGGGACGGCGTGGCGATCGTGGTCAAGCCCGACACCTTCACCAAGCTGGGCGGTACCATCTCGATGCAGGAATTGGCGTATGTCTATGAGGGTAAGGAAAAATCCGGTTACACCGTCGACCCGGCCCGCAAGGCGGCGCTGGACAGCCTTAACCCGGTCAACCGCGAGGACGGCTCGGGCACGCGCACCTGCTTCATCGATATGCTCAAGGGGACTTACACCGTAGGCAGCAGCATGGCGTTCAAGGCCGGTATCCCGATCTCCTCCACCACCGATCAGATGGGCACCATGGTAATCAATACCGCCAACGGCATCGGGTATATGTCGCTGGGCTCGGTACCTAACAATTTGAAGGCCCTCTCGGTCAGCAAGACCGGCACCGGCGCCATCGAAGCGAATTCGAACACGGTTTTGAACGGCTCCTACCCCTTCTCCCGCCCCTTCGTCCTGCTGCGGTTGAAAACCAAAACCCTGAACGTGGCGGAAAAAGAGTTCTTAAACTTCATCTACAGCGACAAGGGACAGGAGATCGTCGCCAACGCCCATTTCGAGATGATGAGCACCCCCCAGATCACGACTGAAAAAGCAAAATATAATTGACTATAGCTCGTTGGCATTGACACGTTACAGCGGGGGGAAGCGCTCCTACTTCCCCCCGCTGCAACATACCCAAAGGATGTGACTTTTTGGATTTTTTGAACCGGCACAAACGCGCTATCCTGATTGTCCTATGCGCGCTGGCCGTCGCCGCGCTGTTTTTCCCTATTGCGACGGTTACGGTACAGGACGATGAGGGCGATACCCGGCACAGCCTCTCGGTCACCGGCTCGCAGGAGCTGACCGAATTCCGGGAGGAGCGGGGGCTGGTCGAGATGTCGCTGGACGACTTCGACGATATCTATGACCGGGTCGACCCGGACGACGACGAGATGAGGGCGTATGTCCGGGAATATGTCAGGCAATATACCACGCTCTACGGCATCGGGCAGATCAAAGCCTACGCGACGCTCTTTTTCGTCGCGGCCGTCGGGCTGCTGGTGCTGTCCTGCATGATCGCCTATGTCAAACCCCGCAGTATCATTGCGCTGCTGATGCTGTTCGCGGCGCCGGTGCTGCTGACGATGGGGCATATCTTTGTACATAATGCCGCCGCGCTCATCAACGCCGATTTCGAAGCGGTCAAGTCGTTTTGTTATCTGGATGAGAGCGTGCGCGGGCTTACGATAGATACCTCTTTATTCTTCTACCTCGCCGCGGCATTAGCCGCCGTGGTGGCGGTGTTCAACGCGGTTTTTCGCAGACCGGGCGAATCTAACAACGAATCCGAAAAGCTGGCGAGGGCGATCCTCGGCTGCTGCGCCGTGATCTCGGTCGCCGCGGTCGGATTCATCACCTTTTTCCTGCTCAACACCGGCATCCCGACCATCTTCCGGGATATCGGGGTGTTCGATTTTATCTTCGGGACCGAATGGAGGCCGACCGGCGACAACCCCGCCTTCGGGATCTGGTATTTGATCCTGACCTCGGTCTACGGCATGGCCGGCGCGGTGCTGATCGGCGTACCCTTCGGGATCCTGACCGCCATCTGCATCTCGCAGATATTGCCGCAGCGGGTCAAGGGCTTCGTATCGGTGGCGGTGGACCTGTTGGCGGGTATCCCGTCGGTGGTCTACGGCGTCATCGGCTACTATATTGTTGTCCCGCTTATCTACGATCTTTTTAAGAATGTGACCGATCCGCCCCTCGCCAACGGGTACAGCCTGCTGGCGGCGATCATCGTGCTGGCGGTGATGGTGCTGCCTACCATCGTCAGCATCACGGTCGCCAGCCTCAACGCGGTGCCGCAGACCTATATGGAGGCGTCGCTGGCGCTGGGGCTGACGAAAGAGGCGTCGGTATTCAAGATCGTGCTGCCCGCCGCCAAAAGCGGCGTATTGACGGGGGTGCTGCTAGGGCTGGGCCGCGCCATCGGCGAGGCGATGGCCATCATCATGGTGGCCGGCAACGAGGTCGCCTTCCCCGGGTTGTTCCGCTATGTACGGTTCCTAACCACCGGCGTTGTGGCCGAAATGAGCTACGCGGCTGACCGGGAGGCCGGTTCGCTCCACAAGGACGCGCTTTTCTCGATCGGGCTGGTGCTGTTCGTCTTCATCCTGTTGATCAACCTGCTGTTCAAATACATCATCAAGAGGATCGGGAGGAAGTATGAATCCGTATAAAGCCTATAATCTTTACAAGAAACGTGCACATAAAGATACGATCATCATCCGTACGCTGTGCTTTTTCGCAACGGGCGTGGCGCTGGCGATCCTGTTCGGCATCATCGCGTTTATCTTCGCCAAGGGGATCCCCGCCATCAACTGGAAATTCCTGTCCACCGCCACATCGTATGAGGAGCAGAATTTCGGTATCCTGCCGAATATCCTCAACACGGTGTACATCACCGTCCTGTCGCTGTTGATCGTGCTGCCCATCGGGATCGGCAGCGCCATCTACCTGTCGGAATACGGCAAACAGGGACGATTGCTCAGCGTAATCCGGTATACCATCGAGATTTTGTCCGGTATCCCGTCCATCGTCTACGGACTGTTCGGCGCGCTGTGCTTTGTCACTTACCTGCGCATGGACTATTCGCTGCTGGCCGGCGCCTGCACGCTGGCGGTCATCACGCTGCCGATCATCATCCGCACCACCGAGGAGAGCCTGAAGGCGGTGGACGTCACCTACCGGGAGGCGGCGTTGTCGATGGGGGTCAACCGGTTATACATCATCCGCACCATCCTGTTGCCCTGCGCCATGCCGGGGATTATCGCCGCGGTCATCCTGAGCGTCGGGCGGATGGTGGGTGAGAGCGCCGCGCTGCTCTTCACCTCCGGCACGGCGTATGAGATGCCGAAAAATCTGCTGACCATGTATGACAAGTCCGGCGCGACGCTGACGGTGCAGCTGTACCAGAGCTTTACCGAAAAACCCCACTGGGTTCCGGAGGATGCGCCCTTCGCGATCGCCGCGGTGCTGATGATCGTGGTGTTGTTTTTGAATATTTCCACCTATTTTGTGGGCAAGAAGCTGAAGAGGAAGTAATGATGGCTATCATCCAAACAAAAAAACTCAATCTGCATTACGGCGACAACCACGCGCTGATCGATATCGATATGCGGATCAATAAGCATGAGATTACCGCCCTGATCGGACCGTCGGGCTGCGGGAAATCGACGTTTTTGCGTACGCTTAACCGGATGAACGACATCATCAGGGACGTAAAAATCGGCGGCGAGGTGGTTTTCGACGGGGTCAACATCTACGATACCGATATCGACCCGATGAGCATCCGCAAGAAGATCGGGATGGTGTTCCAGAAGCCCAACCCGTTCCCGATGAGCGTCTACGACAACGTCGCCTACGCGCCGCGGTATCATAAAGTGAAGCGACGGATTTTATTGGATGAGATCGTCGAGCGGAGTTTGCGTCAAGCCGCCCTCTGGGACGAGGTCAAGGATCGGCTGAAGAAGTCCGCTCTCAGCCTGTCGGGTGGCCAACAACAGCGGCTCTGTATCGCCCGGGCCATCGCGCTGGAGCCCGAGATACTGCTGATGGACGAGGCGACATCCGCGCTGGACCCGATATCTACCTTCAAGATCGAGGACTTGATGCGGGAGCTGAAAAAAACCTATACCGTCGTCATGGTCACCCACAACATGCAGCAGGCGGCGCGCATATCGGACAAAACCGCCTTTTTCCTGCTGGGTGATCTGGTCGAATTCAACGATACCGAGCAGATATTCCGGAGCCCGGCACACAAAAAAACGCTGGAATATGTCAGCGGGCATTTCGGATAGAGCAGCTTTTACGAGAGGAGCATCAGGATGCGCAACGAATTTGTCAAAGGGCTGGCGGTGCTGAAAAGGCAGCTGACCGCCATGAACGGGATGGTCGAAAAAGCGGTCATTGCTTCGGTCGGGTACCTGATCGAGGGTGACCGCTCCTGCTTCTCCAGCGTGCACACGCTGGAGAAGCAGATCAATAAAATGGAGAAGGAAATCGAGCATATCTGTACGCGGCTGCTGATCTTCCAGCAGCCGCTGATCGCCGACGATTATAAAGAGGTGCTCTGCGCCCAGAAAATGGTCGTGGATCTGGAGCGGATCGGCGACAACGCCGAGGATATCGTCAACATCGCCGAGCGGCTGCACGGGAAGGATATGATACGGGAATACGGTATCATCCCGGAGATGTCCCGCGAAACCATCCGGCTAGTCAAGCTGAGCCTGCAGGCGTTTTTGACGCGGGATATCTCGCTTATCGAACACATGGAGGAATACGACGACGTCATCGACCGGATGCTGGATGAAGTGAAAAGCGAAATTGCCGCCATTATTCTAAAAAACCCCGCCGCCATCGACGTGGGGCTGGACGTGCTGCTGATCGCGAAATATTTTGAGAAGATCGCCGACCACGCGGTCAATATCGCCGGGCATGTGATGGGGATGGGGTGAATGTGGCATACCGGCGCAGTAAAGAATAACAGTATATAAGGGGAGATTAATAATCCACCTTTCTACAAGAACTACTTAACACCGTCCATTTATACATCCCGTTATATTGTACTATATTTTCCACATATATTGCAAGTATTATCTTGTGATATGTGTTATACTGTGTTATAAATCAAATCCGGAAAGGATGGTTGTTGGTATGATAAGAAGAAAGGTGGCGGCAATTGTGGCGGCAGCTATGACGACGGTTGCCGCATTGTCGGTAACATCACAAAACACGTCGGCGGAAACATTACCGAACGGATATGCCGTGGACATGACCGATTTGCCGCGGGTGCGCTTCGGCGACCACCCGGAATGGGAAGAGCTGTATACCGTTTCATGGCAAATTCACAAAAATAACATCAAGCAGATCCCGGCGGCGACCAACCCCGCCCGCCCGTATTACATGGACGCGGCGTTCAGCGGAAACATCTACGCGTGGGATACCCTGTTCATGATGATGTACGACAAATACGGTCTGCATCAATTTCCGACGCTGGCGTCGATGGATAACTTTTATATGAATCAAACGGATAATCCCGGCGGTGAAAACGACGGATACATCCCCCGCGAGATCATCGGCAATACCGGACAGGATTATTGGGAGCGGGAGGGTACCGGATATAAAGACCCGCGTTCGATGAACCCGCCGTTGTGGGGCTGGGCGGAATGGGAGCAGTACCTGATCCACGGCGACGCGGGACGTTTCGGTCAAATCATCAAAGGGAAAACGATATTCGAGCGGCTGGAATCCCATTTCGCCTTCATCGAGCGGTATAAAAAAACCGCCGGCGGATTGTATGGTAAAACCAACGGTTACGGCAACGGACTGGATAACACCTTCAATCAAGGCGCACCCTATGAAGGATACAATCCTGCTTCCGACGGCGGGCAGACCTACAACGACCTGAGCATTCAACAGGCGCAGTTTGCGTATTATCTGGCTAAAATTGCCGGTGCAGTGGGCAATCCCGTTAAAAAGGCATATTACGAAATGGAGCACACCCGTATCACGGCGTTGATCAATGAAAAGCTGTGGAGCGAGGACGCGCAGATGTATGCCAACCTCGCGGCCAACGGCATAACCAAGACCAACGTATCGACCCCGACGGCGCTGTGGGCGCTGGCGGCCCATGTGGCGACGCCGGAACGGGCGGAAGCTATCATCACAGCGCACGGGCGTAATTCCGAAAAATTGTTCCGGCCGCAGGGGCTGGCGACCACGGCATATGACCATCCGGGCTATCAGCCGGAAGGCGGTTATTGGCGCGGCGCGGTGTGGGCGCCGACCTCGTATCAATATATCAAAGGGTTGAGCGAAACCGGTTATGGCGATATGGCCTTTGAAGAGGCGCTGCGGCATTTGACCGCGGTGTCGGAGGTATATCAGGCGGGCAAAACCGGCGGGTATGTACAGGAGTCTACCCTATGGGAGAACTATTCGGCGGAGTATACGCGCAACGGCTACAACAACGGCTCATTGATGTCCCGGCCGGAGTTTATGGGCTGGACGGGGTGTCTTTCGATCGGGGTGATGATCGAGGATGTTTTGGGTATCCGCCCCAACGCACCGGAAAACACCATCACTTGGGATGTGCGGCTGACCGAGACCCACGGTATCGAGCGGTTATACATGAAGCACGCGGGGGTCGCCAACCGGGTGACGCTGATGGCGGAAGAACGTGTCAGCGGAAAGGACGCGGTGCAGTTTTCTGTCACGGCAGAGCAGGCGTTTACCCTGACGGTACGCAACGGCAGCCGTGAACAGACCTATGCGGTACAGCCGGGAACGCATACTTATACGCTGGCCGGCGAAGCCGGTTCTGCGGCTTATCTCGGCGCGAAGGCGCGGACACTGTCTGAAAGCGGTTTATCGGCGGCGGACATAGCCGCCGCGGCCGATTATGTGATATTCGGGTTGTATGAAGATAACAGCATTACGGATGGGTTGAAGCGGCAGGAAAGCAAAGGGACCGGATTGATCCGCAATGTGAATACGGTGGGATATCCGGCGAAGCAAAAGGGAAATCCGGTCATCTGGCGGGACAGTCCGGATATGCAAAAGCTGGGCTTTGCCGGCGCGGTGGAAGCGGTAAAACCGATACATAATTACGGCGCGGAAGGTTTTATGTTTACCGTCCCCGCTGATAACCGGCTGCGGACGGTATGGGTCATTGTCGGCGTTGAGGGGGGTACGGGTGAGCTGACGGCGACGCTGTCCGACGCGTCCTGTGAGCCGGAGGTAATCACCGTCGCAGACGGTGTGTCATTGCCGGAAGGCAGCTATGTCATGGAGATACCCTATATAGCGGCGGACGACGGGCGGTATCTGCTGGTAAAGTGGACGAATGCCGGCCGGAGCGGCAGTGTGTCGTTAAAAGGTATTATACTGACCGAGGGCGGCATTATGTACCCGCGTAAACCGGTAAATGTGACGGCGGCGGGATCGGATAAAGCGATTCACATATCGGCGCAGCCCGGCAAAGGCGACAACGTCGACGGCTGGAAAATATACTGGGGCTTCGACCCGGAACGGCTGGACAACACAGTCGAGGCAGCCACAATGCCAACTGCGCTGCCGGCGGAGAACGGGCGGCGGTATTATATCGCCGTAGCCGGTATCAGCAATAATATGGAGAGTAAACGCAGCGATCCGGTAGCGGTAATTCCTGAGCCGTCGGGTATGACCGGTGCCGAACGGGCACGGACGGATCTGGAATCGGCGGTTGAAGATGTTTTGAACGGTAATCCAGCGGATGCGGTAATTTACAGTTTAAAAATGGAAACGGTCGGCGCGGTATATAACAGCGTAATCACAGTGACCTCCGATTTCAAGGACATAAACTCTTTCGGTGTACGCCCGGACGGTAATGTCGCACGGCCGCTGCCGGGGATGCGGGACGCGGAATCGGCGCTGACGCTGACAGCGGTGTTAAACGGCGCTTCGTCGGAGAAAACGCTGCGTGTAAAAATCCCGGCGGCTGATAAAGCGGGATCTTACGCCGTCAGTTCCACGGGAACAAGATATTCCGGTAAAGTTTATCTGACCGAAGAGGGTGCCAAAGACTGGGTTCAGGTGATGCAAAATATCGACGGGAGCAACCCGCAGTCCCGCAAAGCGGGCGGCAAGGGGATCGGTACACTGCGGCGGATACATGAAGCGGTGCCGAGCGGCGAGCAGGGGATGATGACCGACGCGAACCTGTACTATATCGCCGATGACGCGGGGTCGGTGAAACCGGTTGACCGTACCGGCAGCCATATGCGCGGACAGGGTAATTATTTAGAATTTGATTTGTCATATGCCGATTCGGCGCAGCGGGTATATATCTATTGCGGTGTCTGGCACGCGCAGATGCGGCTGGATTTCCTGATAAACGGAGAAATCTGCGCAAGCGAGACGGTGAGCGCCCGTGCGCTTCAACAATTCCGGGCAGGGTTCCTGTTCCGGCTGCATTCCCCCTCGGACAAAGCGACTGTACGGATAACGCTGACCGACGATAAAAACTACGGGGTTGCAACCGGCAGCGCTTATTTGAACGCTATAACGCTGGCGGAGATTGATTCTTCATTGTATGCAATTGCGCCGGAGCATACGGCACAAATACCGGCGACCGGATTTATCGGGCGAAACGCGGGGGATTCCCCCTATATAACCGATGCGACACCCAACGGAAAAGAGATGAGCGGCTTCGGCGCGGGGACATGGCTGAGTTATCCCATTCAGGTAGAAACAACCGGTATATATACATTGTTACCGCAGTTTGCCGGTGCTGACACGGGTTTCCGGGTGCTGGTGGACGGACGCGAAAGCGTGACAGGATTGATCCCGGCGGGAGCGCGCATATTGACGCTGGTGTTTGACGGCGGAGGCGTATTGCGCACATGTGATATCAAACTGGAACGGTCTGTATTATTAGGTGATGTCAACAACAGCGGTCGGGTGGAGGTATCCGATGCGAGGATGATCCTTCAATATCTTGTGGGGAAGATCAAACTTACCGATGAACAACTGGATATCGCCAACGTCAGCGGCGGTGATAGACTGGGCGTTGCGGACGCGCGGCTGATATTGCAAATGTTAGTTAATAAGATAACCGTTTTCCCGCGGGAAATGTAGTTTCATGAGGGTGCTATTATTAAAAGAGAAGTTTTCGCCTTATGTTCACGCATTAACTTCAATATACATTCCCCGATATAGTATCTGCTGGTGTTTTTCATGAGTTCCTCACCTGACATTTTCCACGTTAATTTGGGATGCCAATATATGTGCCAACGCTCGCTTCGAGTATCCCGATCAACGTTTCATCCATATAGCCGTAGTCATCCGGGATGTTGAGGCAAACGACTTCTTTGCCGCTTATGACATCGTTATATTTCTCTTTTATCCGGCGGACATGTTTCTTCTCCATGCAAAAAATGATATCCGCCCAGCCGAGCAAGCCAGCGGTCACTTTGATGCGGGAGTTGTTTTCGGTGCCGGCGGAACGGGCGATATGGCCGTCCAAACCACCGAAAATCTTTTCGGCGGTCAGGCTGCGGCGTTTGTTTTGGCTGCATAGGAATAATAGCTTCATTGTCGCTCCTTACAATAAGGTTATAAAGGGAACTTCATTTTACACGACACGGGGTTGTTCGTCAATTTATTCACGGACAAATTTTGCCGAAGGCGTTGCTTTCGGCAAAATTTATGTTAGAATAATTCCGTCAACGATAGCAGCAACAAAACCGGGTGTATAAACAATGACCAACCCAACCGAACAAATCCAACGCCGGCGCATGCACGGGCTGTACCTGTCGCGCAAATGCGGGGACATACGGCAGATCTCCCATGAGCTGCTCGGGCTGCATTGCTGGTTCCACCGCAATGTGGCCTTCTCCGCGTTGATCCGGGGCGCCCCGCTGATTGGCTGGAAAACAGCGCTCACCAAAACGTGGATTCACCACGCGCTGCACGGTGTGGATATCGACGATCTGCCGACGCTGCTGGCGCTCAATTCCGGCGGGTGGCGCTGGGGAGAGCCGTATAAGACGATCGCCGACCGGGTCGTCGCCCTCATGGAGGACGGCGTCTATTCCCGCACCGAAATGCGCCTGATATTTGCCGACGACTATGATCGGGGGACGATCGAACGGGCGCTGTCCCCGTGGGGCGGCGTTTTTTGCGAACTGGCACGGCTGGGCAGGGTTGCCTTCCGGGATATGACCAGCCGGGATTTTGACTTGATCGACGCCGAACCCACGCAGACCTTCGAAGAAGTGCTGCCCGGGCTTTTCCGCCGGTTTCTCGCGGCTTACGGTCCGGCGACGCTCACCGACGCGGCATGGTTTTTCGGGCTTGCGAAGGAACGAAAAAAGGCGTTGTTTGCGCTGGATCTGGACAAATATGTGCGATTCGAGCACAATAAGAGCATCTATTACTACATAGACGACAACGCGGATATGGCCGACATCCCCGAGCTGATGCTGCTGTCCGGTTTCGACCCGCTCATCGTGTCCTACACCGACCGCAGCGCGGTGCTGCCGGCGGCGTATAAGAAAGCGGTCATCACGCGGTCGGGCATCTGCCTGCCGACAATTGCCGTGAACGGGCAGGTGGCGGGATTGTGGAATATCAAAAAGGGTGAACCGGTCGTGGAGTTTTTCGAAGCGCAGCCCAAACGAATCCGGGACGCCGCGTTTGAGTTGGTTGACGGCATCCGGTGGGGGACAAGGGGGCAGCTGTGATGGAAGATGTATCGATAAAATATTTGTTTGATTTATTCGATAATTCGCTGTATAATATTGTTAACCACGATGCGGAAAATTAAGCGGATAAAAAGTTATCGGGAGGAATACTGTGTTACACCGTCTTATCGCTGAAGCGACAGAATGCGACTTCAAACAGGCATTGGAAAAAGACGAACCCAAGAGTTGGCTGAAAAGCGTAAGCGCCTTTGCCAATGGCATCGGCGGGACGCTGTTTTTCGGCGTTGCCGATGACAACACTGTTATCGGTTTAATTGACGCACAGAAGGATGCAGAAATTATCAGCGAAAAAATCAAAGACCGCATTTCTCCCGTTCCCGAAATCATTTTGACCCCTTATGAGGAAAATGGCGGAACCATCCTTGCCCTTGTTGTGCAATCGGGAAGGAATACGCCCTATTATTATGTTCATGGCCGCGTTAGGGAAGCGTATGTCCGCATAGGAAATGAAAGTGTTCCCGCACCTGATTATATGTTGAACGAGCTTATATTAAAAGGAACAAACCAAACTTATGATGCGCTTGCCACGGAATTTAAGCGTGAAGACTATAGTTTTACGCTGCTGGAAGCGACCTATCGAGAGCGGACAAAAATCAAGTGGGAACAGCGAAACTACGTTTCCTTCGGACTTGAAACCGACAAGGGCTTTTTGACCCGTGCCGGTTCTTTGCTGACCGATCAACATATCGTTTATAATTCCCGCGTGTTCTGCACCCGTTGGAACGGGCTTGAAAAAGGCTCTATTTTTGACGATGCGCTGGACGATAAGGAATATGAAGGTAATTTGATTTACCTGCTCCAAAACGGACAGGATTTTATCAAAAACAATTCAAAAGTGCGTTTCGCAAAGGAAGCGCGTGGACGCGTTGATAAGCCGGATTATGCAGAGCGAGCGGTTTTGGAAGCCCTCGTAAACGCGTTGATTCACCGCGACTATATCATCAAAGGTGCAGAGGTTCATATTGATATGTACGATGACCGTTTGACGATTACTTCACCGGGCGGGATGTATAAAGGGCGGGCTATACAGGAGCAGGATATAGAAAACATCGAATCCGAACGCCGCAATCCAGTTTTAGCAGATTTATTCCACCGTATGCGGTATATGGAGCGGCGTGGCAGCGGCCTTAAAAAAATCATCAATGAAACAAAAATATTACCCGGATATACAGATGATTTGAAACCGCAGTTTTATTCCGATACATCTTTTCGCGTTGTGATTAAAAATATGAATTATAACGCTGACGGATTAAATGTCGGATTAAATGTCGGGGTAAATGTCGGGGTAAATGTCGGGGTAAAACGTCTTGATAATGTTTTCACAGCCATACAGCATAATAATACAATAACAAAAAAAGAATTGGCGGAACAGTTTGACGTTACAGAACGCACGATCGAAAGAGATATTGCCGCATTGAAAAAGCAAAATAAAATAAAACGTATCGGCGCTGATAAATCTGGCTATTGGGAAATCCTTGGCGGATAGGTTCTTTTTTAACGTTTCTAACATTTGATATGTAGTTAGACGTTAAAGCCTGTAATCGCATTCCCCCTTACTCCCGCAACACATCGGGATGCCTAACACACACTTGCGCACAAAAACCCTGTCTGCCGTCTTCGACCGATATAAGCCCCAACTAAAAACCCGGGGAAATGGCTTAAACAAAGGGCTTAGAGGGGGAGAGGGTGGTAAAAAAACTGAGTGAAAATCGGAGTAAAATCGTTGACAATGTTTTTTGTGTTTTGACAGAAAGTGTAGTTATCCGCTAAACCTTGTCAAACGCCTCCCCCTTACTCCCACCCCACATCGGGATGCCTACAGACAATTTGCGTACAAAAACCCTGTCCGTCGTCTTCGACCGACATAAACTCCAACTAAAAACCCGGGAAAATGGCTGTATAGGCGGGCTTAGAGGGGGTGAGGGGTAGTTTAAAATCCGGTTGGAAACCTAAGAAAATCACTGACAGACTTTCGCTGTACGCCACAGTAGTTGTAGTTACGGTCATGTATATTTATGGTTTTTTTATCTTTTTTTGCATAAATATGTAAATGCTGTTGTCCTGATTGTTGCGCAGGGCAACAGCATTTACTTTGCGCATAAATATGCAAATACTGTTGCCCCGGCAAACAATTCTCACACCCTTGTCAAAAAACAAAATACGTGGTATACTATTTATTCCGAAAATTCAACATTCCCTGAAAGGAGTCCCCGATGGCCTTCTTCACCCTCAAAAAGATCGCGGCGCTGGCCGGGAGCCAGCAGATTTATCTGCGCGGCGTATCGTTGTATAACGCCGGCAAGGTGCGCCATGTCGCCCGCCAGCCGAACAGGGTCGGGGACGAGTATATTGAGGGCCGGGTGGACAGCTCGGACGGCGGCAGCTATCAGGTGGAGGTCAATTTCGGGCGGGACCGCCGGCCGGAGACGGTCGCCTGCCAGTGCAGGGCTTTTGAGAAATATGAGGGGTTATGTAAGCATATTGTGGCGCTGTTAGTGCACAAATACTACGCCGATATGGTGGGCGGCGTCACGGTTTTGAGGCCGGCGGCGGCGAAACCGTCGGTCCGCAGCGACGCCGGCGTCCGCCAGCTGATTGAGGACCATCTGAAAACCGCCGAATCCGCTTTCCGGGTGGAGGCCGCCGGCCGCCGGCCGGTCACGCTGCGGGCGCAGCTGAATCTGTATAACCGGCCGCCCTTCCTGACTTTTACCGTCGGGCGGGAGCGGCAGTATATTCTGAAAGACCTGCGCCGGTTCTGCGAAAATATGGCTGCCCGGACCGAAGTGCCCTATGGCAGTCAGTTTTCGTTGGTGCATCATGAGGACGCTTTTGAACAGGCCTCTCGACCCCTGCTCGCTTTTCTGCTGGCCGCCTGTTCCGCGCCGGAACGGCAAAACGGCCGGTCGGCGATACGTTCCGGGCGGGAGCTGCCGCTGACGCCGGCGATGCTTGACCGCTATATAGAGCTGGCGGCGGTGTCCGGCGGTCCGGAGGGCTGGAAGCTGACCGACGGCAATCCGGAATTGAAACTGACGGTCAAAGAAGAGGCCGGCCGGGGCGGCTGGAGCGCCGCGCTGGGCCAGATGGGTGGCAGTATGCAGGTGCTGCGCGGGGAACAGCGGCTGTATGTCGTGATCCGCGACGCCATCTACCGCACGGATGAGGAATATGCCCGCCGGATGGGCGGATTTTTGGAGAGCTTTAACGATACCGGCAGGCTGTTTGCGGCCCGGCGGGATATGGCCGGTTTCGCCGCGGTATTGGCGGCGGCGGAGCCGTATGTGAAGCTGCGGGGGGATACCGAAAAGCTGACGGCCTTCCGCCCGCAAAAGCTGACGGCGGCGCTGTATCTTGATATGTCGGAGGACAGCCCGCTGACGGTCATTTCCGGTCGGTTGGAATGCGTTTACGGCGAAGGGGAGAGCGCCCAGACGGTATATCCCTTTTTGAGGGAACCGGCGGTGGAACGCCCGGCGGAAACGCCGGGGCAAGAACCTCCGTCCCTGGAACGGGACAGGGTGGAGGAAACCCGGCTGCGGGTATACTGCGAGCGGTGGTTCCCCCATTGCCGGGGGGATACCGGCGAGCTGACCGCGCGGTTGGATGAGGAGGCGCTATTTGATTTTCTGGCCGAGGGGCTGCCGGCGCTGGCCGGGCGGATGACGGTATATACCTCCGACGCCTTCTCCCGGGTCAGCCTCCGCCGCCCGCCCGCCATTGCGGTGGGGGTGAGCCTCAGCGCCGGACTGCTGGAGTTGGAGATCGACGCCGGGGAGCTGCCGCCGGAGGAATGGGCGGCGCTGCTGGCCTCCTATCGGAGCCGCCGGCGCTACCACCGGCTGACCGGCGGCGGATTTGTCTCGCTGGCCGACGAACAGCTGCAGACCATCTCCCGGCTGATGGAGGGGCTGTCGCTCGACAGCCGCCAGTTAGCCAGCCGGAAGGCAACGGTGCCGGTCTACCGGGCGCTGTATATCCATCAATTGCTGAAAGACCAACCGGCTGTCGCGTTCCGTCAGAACGAGGAATTCCGGGAACTGATCCGGGAGGCCGGTGAGCTGCCGGAGGACGCCTTTCCGGTGCCGGAATCATTAGAGGAAATCATGCGCGGCTACCAGAAAACCGGTTTCCGCTGGCTGCGGACGCTGCGCCGCTGCCATTTCGGCGGGATACTGGCCGACGACATGGGACTCGGCAAAACGCTGCAGATGCTGTCGGTCATATTGGACGTCAGGGAGCGGGAGGGACCGGCGGTCTCCCTGGTGGTCTGCCCGACCTCATTGGTGCTCAACTGGCAGCAGGAGATTTGGCGGTTCACTCCGGCGCTGTCGGTGCTGATCGTCACCGGCAATGCCGCCGAGCGGGCCGAAGCGGTAGAAAAGATCGGCGACTATGACGTGGCGGTCACCTCTTATGATCTGCTGCGGCGGGATATCGCGCTGTATGACCGGCTGCGGTTCCGGTTCCACATCCTCGACGAGGCGCAGTATATCAAAAACCACAACACCCAAAATGCCCGGGCGGTCAAAGCGGTCAGCAGCGAATGGCGGTTCGCGCTGACCGGCACCCCGATCGAAAACCGCCTCTCCGAGCTGTGGAGCATCTTCGATTTTTTGATGCCGGGATTTTTATACAGCTACGCCTATTTCCGCGAGCAGTTCGAGTTGCCGCTGAAAAATGCCCTGCCGGCGGCGGAAGCGTTTCCGCTTCAAAAAGCGGAAACCGCCGACCAGAGCGAGCCGCTCCGCCGGCTCAACGCGCTGGTCGCGCCGTTTATCCTCCGGCGGCTGAAACGGGAGGTGCTGAAGGAGCTGCCGCCCAAAACCGAAACGCTGTTCTATACCGAAATGGAGGAGGAGCAGCGCCGGCTGTATACCGCCAATGTGCTGCAGATGCGGCAGGAGTTAGACGGCGTGCTGAACAGCCGCGGTGAGGGGCAGTCGAAAATACAGGTGCTGGCGATGCTGATGCGGCTGCGCCAGATCTGCTGTGATCCGGCCCTCTGCTACGAAAATTATACCGGCGGATCGGCGAAATTGGAGAGCTGCCTGGAGCTGCTGCGGGAAGCCATCGGCGGCGGCCACCGGGTATTAGTCTTTTCCCAGTTTACCTCAATGCTGGAGATCTTGGAAAAACGCCTGACAAAGGAGAAGATCCCCTATTATCTGCTGCGCGGTTCCACCCCAAAGGAGCGGCGGGCCGAATTGGTGAGCCGCTTCAACGCGCAGGACGGGTTGACACCCGTCTTCCTGATCTCGCTGAAAGCCGGCGGCACCGGCCTGAATCTGACCGGCGCCGACGTGGTGATCCATTACGATCCCTGGTGGAACTATGCCGCCCAGAACCAGGCCACCGACCGCACCCACCGGATCGGCCAGAAACGGCCGGTACAGGTGTATAAACTGATCGCCAAAAACACGATAGAGGAAAAAATCCTGCGGCTGCAGGAGCGCAAACAGCAGCTGGCCGACGCGGTGGCCCGTGAGGGAGACGGCATCCTGTCGGCGATGAATAGGCAGGAGCTGTTGGAACTGTTTGAGTAAATTCGGGGCTCGTGCAGGACCGCAGGACGCGAAGCGTCCTGCGGTCCTGCTTATTTCGCCTGTTCGCTGATTCTGCCTGACTGCGAACAGCGAATTCGCGAAATACTATAAAATGGCGCGCCGGGGAGGACGCTCCCTGCATAAATGTGTACGCGTTCATATAAAATGAGATCACCGTGAATAAAATTGCTGTAACGCCTTGACATTCCCGGTGCGGGAGGTATATAATGTGATTTGGAATATGTTTTAAACATATTCCAAAGATAACAATTTGCGGTTCACTTTTAATTTTCGAAAATGAGAAAGGATGAGAAATTCCCATGAGCAAAAAGTTACTCGCGACCCTGATGGCATTGGCCATCATCGCCGGTTCGCTGGCGACGTTTGTCGTATTCAACGCGTTCGCGGCGGGCGAATACCATGACGGCAGCCTCAGCGTCGGGCTGCCCGGAGACAACCGCCTCACCAAGATGAACGGGCAGGAAATCATCACGATGGCCGGCGAACACAGCGTCGCCAAGCTCCGGTTCGCCGAGGCGATGGGCATCCCTGCCGGCACCACCCTCACCGATCTGACCATCAAGATCCAGTACAACTATTGCAAGGAATACAACGACAGCTGGTGGCGTATGTCGGATGCCGGGTATGTCGACAGAAACGACCGGCATGAGATGTTCTGGTGGAATACCAACGACAGCTTTTTTAAGGAGGACAGCAACAAGGGCTGGACAATGGCCACCGTCTTCGACCTCACCGGCACCACCTTCACATACGGCGGCGTACACGAAAATAACGGCAACTATATCACCGAATACACCGTCAACGAGGATCCCGCCGGCTACGATATTACGCTGGAGAATAATAATGTCTTCTATATCAGCTATATCGAGGTGACGGTCGAAGGCGCAAAGGCCACTTGGGGCGCGCCGTTCGCGGCGAAGGAGGGTCCCAACTTCCTGCCGCTGACCTTTAACTGGAAAGCCGGCGAGAGGCCCAGATGGACGCCGGATGTTGTCGACGGATATTCTGTGCTGCGGTGCAACAACGACTTCTATCCCTCCCTTTTCATCAACAATGTCTTTGAGGTCATTCCAATGGGTACCGATCAGATCACCTGCGAGGTGGTATTCATGCCGCTGACCGGCAAAGCGCTGGATGATCCGGGCTGGAATGATACGGCATTGAACAATGATAACGAACAGATCATGTTCAGTTATAAAAAAATCTCCGAGGGCGGAGACGAGGATCTGAGATTCAATACCGGTTCCCTTGAGCGGGGTGCCTGGTATATGCAAATGTGGGAAGCCCCCAATGCCTACCAGGCGCTTCAATACGGCCTTAACGTCCTCACGCTGAAGGCCTGTTCAACTTACGGCGGCATCGCGGTCCGGTCTATCAAGCTATATGATCCCGACAACCCCGACACCTACCTGCTGTGGGATCCGACCTATGAAGACCCCATTGTAGAACCCTCCCTCACCACCCCGAAACCGCCGGCGACCAACGTGGCGCTGAACAAGACGGCTGACGCGTCCCATGTCTATGACCGTGACGACGTATACCACGGTATTGAGCACGCGGTAGACGGAGATATCAATTCCCGCTGGGCCACCGGAGACGATCTGGGCGGCGGAGACGCCAATATCGAACGGTGGTGGATGGTAGATCTGGGCGGGCTGTATGATCTGGAGAATATCAAGATTTTCTGGGAAGAGGCATATGCCAAAGACCTGAAGGTTCAGGTCTCCGCCAACGGCACAGATTTTATCGACAAAATCACCAAGACCGACTTAAACGTCGTCCACTCTTTCAAGGGTGAAAAGGTAGAAACCGATTGGGACTTCCCGGCCGGTACCCAGGCGCAGTATGTGAAGATCCTGATGACGAAGGGCGTATTGTTCGGTTCCACCTTCTACGGCTATTCGTTCTACGAGGTAGAGATCTACGGCACCCCCGCCGGTGGCCCGACCGACCCGACCACCCCGACCGACCCGACCGGTACCGAGCCGACCACCCCGACCTCCGAGCCGAC
>WRDE01000004.1 GCA_009783605.1 Oscillospiraceae bacterium | reverse complement strand
TACGGAAAAAGATGATCTTTTTCCGTACTTTTTTTCAAACCGGCAATCCGGCACCGAAAAAGCGCAAAAAACATGGCCGCAAAATGATTCCGCCGTCTATGCCGCCGCTTTACCGAACCGCACATCCAAATGCTTCTGCGCCACCGCAAACGGCACACAGCCCAAATCCAACAATGCGGTGTGGAACGCTTTGTCGGTCACCGAGCTGTACCGGTCCCGCAGCGCCAGCACTTCGAGATAACCGCCGAGATACGGCAGGGTGCGGAAGGGGTGGGAGGCAGAATCGGCATGGTGTTTCTCCGCAGAGCTGGGGGGATAATTCATTTTGAACCAATTGCTCAATTCGTTTTGTACCCTTTTTGCCGTCCAATTTTCATAATTCACACCGATCTCTAACCGCATCTGGAGCAGGAACCCCCATTCTTCATTGTCCCGCAGATATTGTTTTACCGTATCAACCCCGTCGGTGTATTGATAAGCATAAAACTGCGCGTGTATCGCCCAGCCCTCCGCGTTGGCAAGAGATTGACTGAGCTTGCGGTAGGCCGACTGGTTGGAATACCCGAGAGCGCCGAACTGCTGCATATGCCCCGGGATCCCCTCATGAGCCATCGTAATGAAATTAGAAACCGGGTCGCCGGCGGCGGATTTCGGATTGATATAAATGATGTTGTTGTCGGGTTTATCCAATTGAGGCGGAAAATAAAAAGCGGGGCGGGCGCTGTCGGCCAGCGACTCGTCAATGATATTGACTTTATAAGTCAGCGAAGCCGGCATACCCGGAAAATCCGCCGCCGCCCGGGTCCGCAAAAGCGGAATATAGTCCTCAATTTTTTTGGGAACGGTTACATTTTTGCTCACAATTGAGCTGTCCTTCCGGACAGCGGCCATAATATTGTCGTATACTTTGCCAATCTGCCGGTCCAGCGCGGCAATCAGCTGTTCCGGTGTCATCGACATCCCCATCGCCTTCATCCGGTAACGATAATAGGCACGGCCGTTTTCATAATCCGCCATCCCCCGGCCGGCCGGGCCGCAGCTGCCGCGCAGCTCTTCAAGGTCTTCGCTCAGTTGAGAATACGCCTGCAAGACCGTCTCCACCGCGCTTTTATTCTGCTCAATATATGCCGTTTTTTGGGATTCATCCAAAAACGGGCAGTTGCCGATTCGCAGGTCAAAAGAAGTGAGCAGGACATTCTTTTTCCCGGCGTCGATAAAAGCACGAATTTCTTTCAATACCCCGTCCAGATCGTCCTCGCTCATAAAGGTATTCTTTTCGGCCTTCATCCGCTGCTGGTCAATCATCTCATCGGTCAAAATATGGTAAGTATCCAGCAATGTCAGATAATCGGTGATATCCCGCTCTCTGCCGAAAGGATATTCCGCCAGTGTCAGCGGTATACCCACATGGTCGCCGTCGTTGACTTCCATCCAATTGGCTAAAGGGGCAAACGCCGGGTCATATCCCGCGTCCAGCGCAAAATCATAGGCCATCAAATCATAGTCGATTTGCTGTACCGGCGAGAGCAGCGCCCGGTCGAATTTTTGAAATTTCTCCCGCATCCGCCAGACGCTGTATATTTCCATAAATCCCCAGGAGGGAGCCAGCTCCGGGATACCATAGGAGGGCGGTTCGGCGAGGTTGAAATGCAGATTAAACGTATTGGTGAGTACCGCCATCTCAAACATCTGCCGGGAAAATTCTTTGAAGCTGCGGCGGGCGGGATTATCGGGAAAATCGGAAATCTTTCCGACCAACTTCTGGAGGATCAGCCGGGCATCGGAGATATCCGTCACCCCGTCGTCGTCGACGTCAGCCCGCTGCCGGGCCAGCCAGTCCAGCATATCCTTTTGCACTAAATGCTGCAGCAATATCCGGGCGTCGGAGATCTGCAGGATCCCGTTGCCGTCTACATCCCCCGGCAGCATATCGGTCTGTCCCGCCGGTTCGGCCGAGACGCACGGCGCGGTGACCGGCGAAACCAGCAGCCAGATAACGACGACAACCGTGCTCAACCAACTCAACCCGCAGAGTATCAGCTTTTTCATAAGGCTTCCCCCTTTTTTTAAGATTTATAATGCAAAGAAAAAATGTGGCGGCGCAGCAGCAAACGCTTAAAATGGACTTATTTATGCTGCTTAATATATTGGTGTTTACGAGCGGGGCTATTTGGGTATCTGCTCTCCTGCCAGCCGCCCCTGTTTCAACGCCGCCGCCAGTACGGTTTTATCCCCGGCGGCGATCCATGCGCAGTATTCACGCAGATGACCGATCAACCGCTCAACTTCAGCGGTCAGCGGTCCGGCGTTCAGCGTCATCAGCTGGCTCCATAAATGTTCATCCACCGTCGACACCCGTGACACATCCCGGAAAGAACCGGCCGAGAACCCCATATGCTGCGACGCGAAAGGGGAGCGGACATAGGCGTTGGCCAGCAGATGAGGCAGCTGGCTGGTACAGGCGATCATCTCGTCGTGATGCTCCGGCGAGGTGACGGTCAGGGTGGCGCAGCCCAGCGCGGTGGCCAGCGCGCCCACCGCTTCCACCGCCGGCAGCGGGGTATCCTCCAACGGCGTCAGGATATAGGAGGCGCCGGAAAACAGCATGGGATCGGCGGCGGAAAAGCCGCTTTTTTCTTTCCCCGCCATCGGGTGACCGCCCACAAACTGCAGGCCGTGCCGGGCGCAGATATCGCTGCAGGGCCGGGTGATCGGGGTTTTGACGCCGCAGACATCGGTGATCACCGCGCCCTCGCGGAATTCCCCCGCGTACCGGTTCAAAAATTCCAACAGCGCGTCCGGCGGCAGCGCCAGAATCACTAACTCCGCTTCCCGGCGGCTGTCAAGGTCAAAAACACCGTCGATAGCCTGCCGTTCCAGTGCCGTTTCCAACGTCTGAGGATTCCGGTTATAGCCCAATACCCGATATTCAGGACAACGGCGCAGCGCCAGCGCCATTGACCCGCCGATCAGCCCAAGCCCGACAATCCCGATAGTTTTCGGCATGAAAATTTCTCCTGTGTTAATGAATAGAGTATATATATAAATAAGTATAGCATTTTTATCCGAAAAAGGCAAATGAAAAATTTGAAAAAACAATATAAAAATCTCCGCCGGAGCGGAGATTTCAGTTTGTCGACAAACTGACACCCGCCACATTTTTGTGGCGGGTGTAACATACTGTATCTTACGAAAGCATTATTCCGCTTTCTTAATTGGTATCCAAAATTCGTATCTGTAGCCGTCTCCGGTATCTGCGCCCCATCGTTCTATCAGAAAAACTGTATTGTCAGTTTGGCTGCACTTTGTGTATCCTTCAGGCATTTGTGCGTTTTTGTAATAGCTATGGTTAATATGCTTCATAGATTCATCATATGAAGATAACCATGCGGTTGTGGCTACAAGATATTCTCCCGCAGGAAATTTTGTCAGCGTATATCCGTCGGGTACATCGTCCACTTCACTAACAATTTTGCCCTGATAATAAATTTTTTTTTCGGGGGTTTTATAGTACCATAGGTTGATGCAATTCGGATCCTTTGCGTATGGGTCGATTTTATCATATCCCCCCATATCAAAAAAATTACCCCAAAATGCTCCGAAATCGGCATTTTCTGTAACAAGGTTTTCGATACCAAGGAAATAAAACTCATCGTGATGCATTTGGAATGTTATAACCGGTTCGCTCATGGTTATGTTCCCTCCGTTTCCCTTTTATTTTGATATCTCTTTATCATCAAAAGGCGCTCTTCTTTTTAGTTTATTCTATATTGCTTCTCTGAATGGAAAGACAACCAAGCCCCCGCTCTACGCATCCTCCGAATACCGCTCCAGAAACCGCCGGGTCCGTTCGCTGGACGGATGGTCGAACACCGCTTCCGGCGTACCGTATTCCACCACCGTGCCCTCATCCATAAACAGCACTTTATCGGCCACCCGGCGGGCAAAATGCATCTCATGGGTGACGATCACCATCGTGGTATTCTTCTCCGCCAGCCCGCGGATCACCCGCAGCACCTCGTCGGTCAGCTCGGGGTCCAGCGCCGAGGTCGGTTCGTCAAAACACAGGATATCCGGGTTCATCGCCAGCGCCCGGGCGATAGCGACCCGCTGCTGCTGGCCGCCGGAGAGCTGGTGGGGATAAAAATCCCGTTTGTCGGCCAATCCCACCTGATCCAGCAGATTCAAACCCCTCTGCTGGATCCCCTCCAGGATTTCTTTTTTGTTTTGCTTAAAATCCGCTTGCTCACGGGCCATCAATTCCCGCGCCAATGTGATGTTTTTCAGCGCCGTATACTGGGGAAACAGATGGAACGCCTGGAACACCAATCCGAAATGCAGCCGCTTGCGGCGGATCGACTGGTCGTTATAAAGAATATGATCCGACGCGTCAAACAGTGTTTCACCCCGCACGATAATGCGACCCTCATTCGCCTGCTCGAGAAAGTTCAGGCAGCGCAGCAGGGTGGTCTTGCCGCTTCCGGAAGACCCGATAATGGCCAGCGAATCCCCCTGCTCCAGCGAAAAACTGACACCCTTCAGCACCTCGGCCGTACCGAAGCGCTTGACGATGTTCTGGACTTCAAGAATTGGCATAATAAATCCTTAATGTGGAATATAGAGTGAATGCCACTTACTACGAACAGCGAACAGGCGAAGTCGCGCTTTAGCGCACGAGCCCCGATTTTATGCCCGGAAATAATCCAATTTTTTTTCAAAATACCCGAACAGCAGCGTCAGTATCCCCACAAAAGCCAGGTAGAATACACCGGTATAAAACAGCGGCCAGATCAACGCGTCGGTAGCGGCGAATTCATAGGCCACTTTGATGATTTCAGCCACCACAATCACCCGGGCGAGAGCAGTATCCTTCACCAGCGTGATAATCTCATTGGACATCGGCGCCAAAATCCGCTTGACCACCTGCAACAGAATCACCCGGAAAAAGATCTGGGATTTGGTCATGCCCAGTACCTGACCGGCCTCAAACTGGCTGCGGGATATATTTTCGATGCCGCCCCGGTAGATCTCGCTGAAATAACAGGCGTAATTGATGGTAAAAGCGACAATGACCGAGCTGAACCGCGGGATAAAGGATATCTGGAAGACGATACGCGGCACGAAATAGATGATGAATATCTGCAGCATCAAAGGAACCCCCCGGATGATCCAGACAAAGGTTTTGGTCAGATACCGCAACGGGGCAAGCCGTGACATCGATCCGAAAGCCACCGCCAACCCCAGCGGCAACGCCAGCACCAGCGTCAGCGCGAAGATCAGACAGGTATTTTGAAACCCTTCCAGCAGACGCAGCGTTACATTCCAGAATCCCATACAGTATTATCCTTTAAATGTGGTATCCAATACAAGACAGTGCTCAATACCGTATTTTTCGGCCAGTGTCTTCAGTACGCCGCTGTCATACAGATCCTTCATGGCGGTATTGACCCTGGCGGTCAGATCGCTGCCCTTTTTGAACCCGATAGCGTATACTTCCGACCCCATCTGAATATCGGCGGCGATGGTCAGATCGGCATAATTTCCTTTTCCGATCAGTTCCTGGGCCAGCAGGATATCTACGATGGCACAGTCCACATCCCCGGCCAATACTTCGAGGAAGGTATCAATCTGGGCCGCCGAATCGATGATCTTGCCGTCATCCCCGATAACTTCCGTTGCGGCTTCCTCACCTGCGGAACCTTTTTCTGCCGCGACCGTCATGCCGTCCAGATCTTCAACCGAAGTAAACTCGTCAGCACGGTCAGCTTTGATGACCACGCACTGCTGGTTGAGCATATAACCGTAACTGAAATCCACCGAATCACTTCTCTTCTTGTCGCCGTCGGTAGCGGATTCGCCGGTCACGCCGTCCCATCCGGTAAAGCCGTTCCAGATGCAGTTGATGGTGCCGGCTTCCAACTCCAGATATTTATTGTCCCACTCAATGATCTGGAATTCTGCTTTCATACCGAGCTTTTCCGCGACTTTTTGGGCGAATTCGGTGTCGAATCCGGTCCAGTTGCCGGCATCGTCTTTGAAATTCATCGGTTTGAAGATGGTGACGCCGCAGATGAGAGTGTCTTCTTTCTTGTCGCCGCAGCCCGCAAAGGCAAAAACCATGCCAAGGACCAGAACTGCCGCCAACATACCGCTGAGAATCTTTTTCATAACTGTGCTCTCCTTTTGAATTATGTAATATAAATTTTGCGCGGATTTCATTATACACTATATTACCGTGATAAATCAATAGATTATCCAATATTTTTTGCATGCCGTATCAATTTGCCATTTTCAATTTACAATTTGACCGCTATCCCCCGCTCCGCCAAAAATCTTTTCAACTCCGGGATCGCCACCTCGCCGAAATGGAACAGCGAAGCCGCCAGCGCCGCGTCGGCTTTGCCGGCGGTCAGCGCTTCGGCAAAATCCTCCATCGTCCCCGCGCCGCCGGAGGCGATAACCGGGATATTCACCGCTTCGGCTATAGCTGCCGTCAGCCCGATATCATAGCCGTTTTTGGTGCCGTCGGCGTCCAATGAGGTCACCAACAGCTCGCCGGCGCCCAACAGCTCGGCCTCTATCGCCCATGCCACCGCGTCCAAACCGGTATTTTTCTGCCCGCCGTTTGTCAATACCTCCCAACATCCCGTATCGCTGTTCCGGCCGGCGTCGATGGCGACCACCACCCGCTCGCTGCCGAATTCCGCGGCGGCGCGACGGATCAGCTCCGGATCGTTGACCGCGGCGGTATTGATGCCGGCCTTGTCGGCGCCGGCCGCCAGCACCGCGCGGAAATCCTCCACCGAACCGATGCCCCCGCCGACAGCGAAGGGGATATCTATCGCCGCCGCCACCCGCCCGGCCAACTCCACCACTGTTTTCCGCCCCTCGCCGGTGGCGGTGATGTCAAGAAATACCAGTTCGTCGGCCCCGGCGGCGCAATAGGCTCTGCCCGCCTCCACCGGATCGCCCACATCCTTCAGGTCAACAAATTTGACCCCTTTGACCACCCGGCCATCCTTCACGTCGAGACAGGGGATGATCCGCCGGACAGATTTTTCATTTTGATACATAACATACTCCTCCTTATACTCTGCTGCATTAGCACAGTAGCATGGTAACACAGCAGAGTGCCTTTGTCAAGATTTTTTTTGTGGGGTGCGGCCTTCCGCGCATTGTTTTAAACTATAATTTTATTAAAAGTCACATATAATTCATCATTCTCTGATAAAATCAGACAGCTTTTCAATAAACGGTTCATCCTCCGCGCAATCCGCTTTCAGATCTAATTCAACGTTCAGATCGAGGCTGAAGACCCCCATAATGGATTTGGCGTCGACGATATACACGCCGGAAGACAGGGTGACCGAAAAGGGGACTCCGGCACAGAGGGCGGCGAAATTTTTGGCGTCCTCCACCGTTTCAAAACAGACTTTGGATGCATACACCGGGTATCTCAAACCTTTCTTAATTTGTATAATAGCTCACAGGAGAGTAGTATAACTTTCTTTTCGGGGAAAATCAACAGGAAAAGAGTACAAACAAAACCTTGAAATACCGCGCGATTTCGCATATAATAGACATACTCTTTACGGGAGATAGCTCCATGACGGTTTATTTTTATACATTGGGATGCAAAGTCAACCAATACGAGACCCGGGCCATGATGGCGGCGGTCCGGGCGGCGGGGATGCAAGCCGACACCTTTTCCGCGGGATTTTCGGCCGCCGGGGATTATGCTTTGGTCATCAATTCCTGCACCGTCACCGCCGAAGCCGACCGCAAACTGCGGCAGCTGCTGCGCCGATGCCGCCGGGATAACCCCGGAGCGGTTATCGCGCTGACCGGCTGTATGCCGCAGGCCTACCCCGAGACCGCCGAACGGTATACCGAAGCGGATATCGTTCTCGGCAATACCGCCCGGGGACGGCTGCCGGCGTATATCCGGCAATTCCAAACGCTGGGCCGGCGGGTGGTGGATATTCTTCCCCACGGCGAAGCCTTTGAATCGCCGGGTGAACTCCGGGCTTTCGAGGGGCGGACCAGGGCGTATATCAAAATCGAGGACGGGTGCGACCGGTTCTGCAGCTACTGTATCGTCCCCTATGCCCGCGGCCGGGTGCGCTCGCGGCCTTTGGCGGAGATCCGCGCCGAAGCCGAAACGCTGGCCGCCGCCGGATATACCGAGGTGGTGTTGGTGGGTATCAATCTCACCGCCTACGGTTCCGAAATCAATCATAGCTTCACCCTCGCGGACGCTGTGGAGCAGGCCGCGGCGGCGGAAGGTATCCGCCGGATCCGGTTAGGATCGCTGGAGCCGGACCAGATGGACGGCCGCTTATTGGACCGGCTGGCGGCGCAGCCGAAATTGTGCCCGCAATTCCACCTGTCGCTGCAGAGCGGCTGCGACGCGACGCTGCGGCGAATGAACCGGCGGTATACCGCGGCGGACTATGCCGGACTGGCCGATCGGCTGCGGCGGCGGTTTCCCGGCTGTGCCCTCACCACCGACGTGATGGTGGGGTTCCCCGGCGAAACCCGGGAGGAATTCGCCGAATCACTCGATTTTGTCAAAAAAACCGGTTTTTCGCGGGCGCATATCTTTCCCTATTCCCGGCGGCCGGGCACCCCTGCCGCGGCGGCGAAGGATCAGGTGTCTGCCGCCGAAAAGGCGGCGCGGGCCGGAGAGATGGCGGCGGCGGCCGAAACCGGCCGGGCGGCATATGAGGAAACCTTTATCGGCCGGAACGCGGAGGTCTTGGTGGAAATCGTGCGGCCTGGCGGAGAATGTGAAGGCTTTAACGCCCATTATCTGCCGGTGAGGTTTTACGGCGAAACCGCAAATATGCGCGGGCAGACGGTCCGGGTACGGATCACCGGGCGCAGCGGCGATTTTTTGATAGGAGAACGGTTATGACCGCTATGACTTCCCAGAATATTTTATTCGTCTGCTCCGGCAATACCTGCCGCAGCCCGATGGCGGCGGCTTTGCTGACCATGCGGCTGAGTGCATATCCCGACGCCGGTATTACCGTCGACAGCGCCGGATTGTCGGGCAATGACGCGCCCGCCAACCCCGAAGCCATCGCCGCCATATCGGAAGCCGGCGGCGACCTCCAAACCGCCGGCGGCCTGGGCAGTCACCGGGCCAAACAGCTGACCCGGGTTTTGTGTGAGGACGCGGATCTGATCGCGGTGATGACCGACGCCCACCGGTGGCAGATCGAGCTGTATTTCGATGTGGACCCGGATAAGTTGGTGGTGCTGAACAGCGAAAACGGCGGTATCGCCGACCCCTTCGGCGGCGGCCCGGAGGTATACCGGGAGACGCTGCGGCAGCTGGCCGAAGCGATCGACCGGGAGATCTTGCCGCGGATTTTTAATGAATAGAGGTTTATGCGGGTATGCCGGAAAAATGTATCGACACAAAAGCAAAACCTTTTACCATCTATATCTTTGCGCTGGCCTTTCTTGGCATAATGATTCTTTCGACGCAGCTTTCGGTCATTGTCTGCTCGGAAGGGTACGGCATTATCGCGGGAATAGCTCTAATGCTCTCGGCCATCCCGTTACACATTGCGGCGAAAAAATTCCGGTTTTTATATCTGCTCAGTTTTTTGGCCAACGCCGCCGGCAGCGGTTTTTCGGTTTCCGCTGTGTATTTAGTCAAGGAGATTCCGGTCAGTTTGCCGGGAATGATGCTGTCCGCCATCCCGGCCGCCGCGGTTTTGAGCTTCATCTACATCATGCTCCGGGTATTTTCAAAGACAAAAAAATTCGTACTGATAACGGCGGCAGCGGTCAATATTGCGCTTGCTGTTATCGCCGCCGTATGCTGGTCGGAAATAGACGCTGTATTTTTCAGTTTCGGCTTTTTTGCGCTGCTGGTATCCCTGTTTTTCCTATGTGTTTTTGGTATTGCCATCAACCACGATGAACGTCCGGTTCTCCGGGATATTTCTTTTGGGAGTTTCGGCTCGTTTATTATCGTAACCGTGGTGGTTATCATTATTTTATCCGAGGGCGATTTTTTTGATTTCGACCTCGGCTTTGACGGCAGGAAAAAAACAAAAAATAAACAATAGAGAGGACACAGACCACATGAACATCCCATTTTTCCAAGCGTTTCTCCCGGCAACCGGAGAAAACACCAACTGGACCCCTTACATCATCGCCGGATTGGGCCTTTTGGTGGTAGCGGGCTTTGTACTGCTGACCATCGCCGACCGCAAACGGAATGCCGCAAAACAACCTGAACCGGCACCCGAAGCCGACAGCGCCGACCCTGTTGATCAGCAGGAGGAGCCTGTAACCCAGGAAACCGATTCGGTCAGCCAGGACGAGCCGGTTGATCAGGTTGATGACGGGGGCGATCCGGAATGACGGCCGGGAGATATCACGGATTCCGGCAGGTCAGCTTTTTGCTGGATGGGTTTGAAGCCGTCATCGTGTTTCCCGAAAAGCCGGAGCCCCGCCGCCGCTGGGTCTGGCGGGCGGAATTCCTCGGCGCCTTCGACACGGTGGACGTGGCGCTGCTGCGGGAGGGCTGGCATCTGCTCTATTACCGGATCAGCGACCGCTACGGCTCCCCGAAAGCGGTGGCGCTGATGGACAATTTCTACCGCTACGCCGTCGAGGCCCACGGCCTGCACCCCAAACCGGCCATCTTCGGATTCAGCCGCGGCGGGCTGTATACCGTCGCCTTCGCCGGCAGCTACCCCGACCGGGCGGGCGCCATCTATCTCGACGCCGCCGTCGCCGATATCACCCATTGGCCGCTGCGCCCGGGATATGATTCCCACGAAAAGGCCCAGTGCATTACCGAATATGAACTGGCGCCCGGCGCGGCGGATACGCCGGATAATCCGGTGTATCTGCTGCCCAACATCATCGCGGCGAAAATCCCGTTGGTGATGGTGGCGGGGCTGGCGGATGAGGCGGTGGATTATACCAAAAACGGCGGGCCGATCGTCGAACAGTTCCAGGCCGCCGGCATCCCGGTATCGGTACATCTCAAGCCGGATTGCGGCCACCATCCCCATTCGCTGGAGGAGCCGGCGCCGATCGCGGAATTTTTGCGGGAGCAGATTCTGTGAGCGGAGAAAAGCATCTCCTGTCGCTGCTGCGGGCGGCAATTGACCGGTATGATATGATCCCGGAGCCGGGCCGGCGGATCGCTGTCGGGGTATCGGGCGGCAAAGACTCGGCGGCGCTGCTGGTGCTGCTGGCGCGGCTGCGCCGGTTTTATCCGCGTCCCTTTTCGCTGACAGCGATCACGCTGGATCCCTGCTTTAACGGGCAGCCGGCAGATTATTCCGCGGTGGAAGTCCTTTGCGAACAATTGGAAGTGCCTTATCTGCTGCGGCGCACCGATTTGTGGGAGATTGTGTTTCAAAAACGGCGGGAATCCAACCCCTGCAGCCTCTGCGCCCGCCTGCGGCGGGGGATGCTGCACCGGCTGGCGGCGGAAGCGGGCTGCGATACGGTGGCTCTCGGGCACCACCGGGAGGACGCCGCCGAAACCTTCCTGATGAATCTGCTGTCCGGCGGGACGTTAGACTGCTTCAAGCCGGTGACGGTGTTAGACCGGCGGCATATCCGGCTGATCCGGCCGCTGATATTCATGCCGGAGGCGGAAATCGCCGCCTATGTCCGCAAAAGCGGGCTGCCGGTGGTAAAATCCCGCTGTCCGGTTGACGGCTGTACCAACCGTAAGCGAACCCGGGAACTGCTGGATGAACTGAGCCGGCAATACGGATGTATGGAGGATAAAATTCTATCGGCCATGCAGAAAGCGGGGCTGTCGGGATGGCAGTAATCAATGCTGAATGCTTAATGCTCAATGACGGTAGTTTTCAGTTGAGTGCGATAATTAAGCATTCAGCACTAAGCATTCAGCATTCAAAAAAGGGTGTTTTCTATGTCATTTCGAGCTATTTTAAGGCCTTCTCTTGTCTGGAAGCTTTTTTTCAGCATATTGTTCACCATCATTTTGCTGTTGGGGGTCAATTTGCTGTTGATTAATTTCAAGTTGGAGGATTACTACGCCGAGGACAAAAAGCAGACGCTGCAGGAGGCTTTTACCGATATCAACGCCGCTTTTTTGCGGAGTGAAACCCACGCTGTCACCGCGCTGAATCATTACGGCAGCAATGTGGGGTTGGAAATCGTGCTGTTTAATAGCGGGCGGCTCATTTACCACAATCTGACCGGCGGACTGGGGCAGAACGAACAGCAGATCGAGGTGTGGGTAAATCAATTATTAAACGCCCTGTCGCAGAATATACCGAAACAGACCGAAGAAACCGCTGTCGCCACCTATACGGATCCCCGGCTCGGAACGAATTTTATCACATTGGTCGGGGTGATGAACGGCGGCAGCCTGCTGCTTCTGCGGACCCCGATGGAGGCCATTATCGAGAGCGTCAGCGTCACCAACCGGTTTTTACTGATCTCCGGCGGGGTGTCACTGCTGATCGGGCTGCTGGTGGTGCTCTGGGTGGCCCGGTCCTTTACCAAACCGGTCAAAACCCTTTCGGGCATTGCCGAACGGGTGGCGCAGTTAGATTTTTCCGAGCGGTATACCGCCCGGGGGAAGGATGAATTGGGGCAGTTGGGCGAAAACCTCAACCGGATGTCGGACGAGCTGGAAGCTGCGTATACCCAACTGCGGGAGGCCAACGTCCGGTTGGTGGAGGAAAACCGGCTGAAAACCGAACAGGCGGAGGCGCGGCGGATGTTTATCACCAACGTCTCCCATGAATTGAAAACCCCGATCGCGTTGATCCAGACCTATGCCGAAGGGCTGCGGGAAACCATCGCCGCCGATCCGGACTATTATTGCGGCGTGATTGAGGACGAAAGCCAGAAGATGGCGGCGCTGTTAGGTAAAATGATGGCGCTGATGCAGATAGAAAGCGGCAGCCAGCCGTTGGAGATCGAACGGTTCGATCTGACCGGATTGGCCAATAATGTCGCCCGGCTGCTCTCGGCCGCCAACCCCCGGCAGGTCAGGCTGGAGCTGCCCCGGGAGCCGGCTTATGTGAAGGCCGACCGGTTTTTGATTGAGCATGTGTTGACAAACTATCTTTCCAACGCATATAATCATGTGGAAGAGGAGGGCACCGTTTCGGTCTCGATCCGGTCGGTGGAGGGCGGCGCGTTGGATATCACCGAACGGATACAGCTGACGGTTTTCAACAGCGGCAGCCATATCCCGGAAGCCGACCTGCCCCGGATCTGGGAGAATTTCTATAAAACCGATAAGGCCCGGACCCGGACATACGGCGGCTCCGGCATCGGCTTATCGGTGGTGACCGCCATCATGAAAGCCCACGGGATGCCTTACGGGGTACGCAACTGCACCGCCCCCGACGGGGTGGCGTTCATGTTTGAACTGGAAGCGGCGGAGGCTGGGGAATAATTTTTCTTGCATTCTTCATATTTTTGGTGTATACTTACAGAAACACTAAATAGAAAGAGGAAATATTCATGAAAAGAAAAACGATTTTTACAACGGCGGCGGCTATTATTTTGTTTTTTGCGCTTATTTTTCTTTCCTTCGCGGTCTGGATTTATATCCATCATGTCGGAGAAGCCCTTTCGGACGCGATCGAAGGCGGTATGAAGCTGAGCGAAAATTTGTATTTGTATATGAATTTTTGCATGCAAGAAATGGCCCCATACCTTGCTTACGGACTCCTGCTGGCCGCGGCGGGCTTGCTGCTGCTGAAACGGGAGCCTGAAAAAGCGCCTGCAGAGCCGCCGGCAGAGATTCCGGTTCCCGCGAATACCGAAACCGACCGGGAATTGGATGAATGGTTCGGCGGAATGAAAGAAAACGGCGAAAAAGAACCGGAAGCGCCCGTACCGCCCGAAGCGGCAGACAATACGGAACCCTCCGGTGAAGAACCCGCAGCGGAATAGTTTTGACTTTTTTAAAGAACGGCTTTTAATAAGCTGTTCTTTTTTTATCAAATGTTACGATTCTCCTGCCGCTTTTAAGTCTTGCCGTTTTCAACAATATATATTATAATCATGATAACGGCGACGGGGGCATACCTGCCGGAGGGGACAGCGCCGCGCTGAATGATCTGGGCGGGCTGCGGCCGAAAGGGAAAGCGGAAGAAGGTCATGTTTTTGAAGTTACCGCTTCAAATGGAAAGCAAAGGATAAAAACATTATGAAAAAACAAATCCTTTTGGTCATATCGGCGTTGTTACTGCTGACCGGCTGTTATTCGGAATATGACGGGGTATCCAAGATCCCGGATGAAGAGGACACCGCCCGGGCCGCCGTCATCGACGAATTCGCGGGAGAGGTCAGCGCCCGGCACAGCGGCGACTGGCTGCCCGCTTTCCGGGGGCTGGCGCTGCGCCCGGCCGACGGGGTGAGCACCGGCGGGGAATCCTGGTCCAGCCTTGAGCTGTCCGAGAACCGGTTTATTATGGTGGAAGAAAATGCCACTATAGAGATCGCCGACGCACTTGAAGCGGCGGAAAAGCAGACCGAGTTGTATCTGCTGGCCGGCAAGCTGTGGGTCAATATCAAGGGAACCCTCGGGGACGACGAGAGCTTTGAGGTGCTGACCCCCAATATGGCGCTGGCGGTGCGGGGCACGTTTTTTACCGTGGCGCTGGAGGGCAGCGATACCGTTATCAGCGTGTTCAGCGGAACGGTGGAGGTCCGCGCCCGGACCCGGGACGGACGGCTGCTGTTGGATGAACAGGGCAACCCGGTAATTTTTGATCTCAGCGGCGACACCGCCCGGATCACGGTGGAGAACGGCGTGGTGAAAAGCTTCTGGCAGGGCCGGCTGACCGATAAGGACGTCATGCCGCTGTACGCGCCGGGGACCGCGGGTCCGGGAGGGTTTTACACGGCGCTGCGGGAACGGGTGCCGGAGCATGTGTGGGATGACGCCAACGACGTCTATAACCTGAACAGTCTCCCGGCCGCCGTTCCGGAACCGGCCGGAGAGATACAGCTTGACCGGGAGGCCTATGTCCCCGGCGAGGCGATATCGGCGACGGTATTCGGCATCACCGAACCGATGGAACGCGCCCATGCTTTTATCGCGGTCTATAAACAGGGCGCCGCCCACAGGGATTGGGGACACTATCAATATCTTCAGGCGGGAAACAATATCAAAACATTAAAGGCCCCCGCGGAATTCGGCGGGTATGAAATACGGCTGTACAGCATGGACGGCCGGTATACCGACCAGACATTGGTCACATCGGTCCCCTTCACGGTGGAGTATTCCTCCCGGCAGGGCCGGATAAAATTGGATAAAACCGATTATATCCCCAATGAACCGATCAGCGCCGCGGTTTCCGATATCACGGCCCAGATGGAATCCACCCGCGCCTTTATTTCAGTCTATAAAAAAGACGCCGCCCACAATGAATGGGGCAGTTTCCAGTATGTCCGGGCGGGAAACGCCAGCCGGGAACTCCGGGCCCCTTCCGCTTTCGGAGAATATGAGATACGGCTGTACAGCATGGACGGCAACGTTTCGGAGAACACCTTTGTCACCGCGGTCCCTTTTACGGTAGGGTACGCCGTCAAACAGGGCCGGATTGCCCTTGACGCCGCTTCTTATCCTTCCGGCGGCGGTATAACCGTCACCGTTTCCGGCATATCCACGCAGATGGAGCGGGCAAAAGCCTATATCGCCGTTTATCCAAAAGACGCAGACCACCGGGCCTTCACCCAATGGAAACCGGTCCCGGAGGGCAGCAGTACCCAGCAATTTACCGCCCCCGCTCCCGGCGATTATGAACTGCGGCTCTACAGCATGGACGGCTATTTCAACGAAGAGGTCTTTGTGATGTCGGTACCGTTTACTGTTAGGTAGAAATTGGAGGTATTATGTCCCGATCCTGGACAACCGCGCAGAAACAGGCGATTACCGCCCGGGGGGGAACCCTATTAGTGTCGGCGGCGGCCGGGTCCGGCAAAACGGCGGTATTGATCGAACGGCTGGCGCGGCTATTGACCGATCCCGATAATCCGGCGGAGATCGGGTCGTTGTTGGTGGTGACCTTCACCAAAGCGGCGGCGGCCGAGATGAAGCAACGGCTGTCGGAGGCGCTGGCCGCCCGGCTGGCCGAGGATCCCGGCAACCGGCAGCTGCAAAAGCAGCTGCTGGGGCTTCCCCGCGCCAAAATCTGCACCATCCACAGCTTTTGCGCCGATCTGCTGCGGGACCATTTTCATCTGCTGGGTATCTCGCCTGTTTTCCGGATCGCCGAGGATACCCAGAGCGGCTTGCTGCGCGCCCAGGCGCTGGCGGATGTGATGGAGGAGCAGTATGCCGCCGATTCGCCGGAATTTACCGCGCTGACCGACCTGCTCTGTACCGGGCGGGACGACCGGGCGGTATATGAAGCGGTGGAAAAGCTCTATACGTTCACCCGCTCCCACCCCTTCCCCGACCGGTGGCTGGACCAAAAACTGGCGGCTTATCAGCCCGGACCGGCGCCGGATCAGACGGTATGGGGAAAAATTATCACAGAACACGCGGTATCCGCCCTGCAATACGCCGCCGCCCTCTGCAAACAGGCGGTCAGTCGGGCCATGTCCGATCTGGTTATTGCTCAATATTATCTGCCGGCGCTGGAAGAGGATCTGCGGCAGCTCACGGCGGCGGCGGAACGGCTGCCGGACGCCGGATGGGATGAGGCGCGGGAGCTGCTCGGGTCGGTGGAATTCGGAACGCTGAAAGCGATACGGAAATCCGCCGATATGGCGGATGACAGCTGTAAGGAGAAAATCAAGGAGTTACGTACACAGTATAAAAAACAGACCGAAACCGCCCTCAGGGGATTCTGCTGCAGCGCCGCGGAATTTTCGGCGGATCTGGCCGCGACGGCGAGCGGCGCGGCGGCTCTCTGCGGATTGGTGCGGCAGTTTTCCGATCGGTACGCTACACTGAAATCCGCCCGGCGGCTGTTGGATTTCGACGATCTGGAGCATATGGCGCTCCGGCTGCTGGTGGAAGAATCCGAAGAAAACTTACAGCAGACGCCGCTGGCCAAACAGCTGGCGGAGCAGTTCAGCTATGTGATGGTGGACGAATATCAGGACACCAACGCCGCCCAGGACGCCCTGTTCACCGCTCTCTCCCGCCCAAACAACCTGTTCATGGTAGGCGACGTCAAACAAAGCATCTACAGCTTCCGCAAAGCCATGCCGGAGATATTCATAAAAAAAACCAATACCTTCACCCCCTACACCGACGATATGTCAGGCGATAACTGTCAACTGTCAACTGTCACTTGTCAACTCCCTCCCGGATCCCTCATCCGCCTGGGACACAACTTCCGCTCCCGCCCTCAGGTGACCGAAGCGGTCAATTTTGTCTTTTCCCAGCTGATGAGCCGGGAGAGCAGCGGTATCGCCTACAACGAGGGCGAGGAATTGGTGGCGGCGGCGGAATATCCGGCGGCGGAGGGCCGGGAGACTGAACTGATCCTGATCGACGGGGCCGCGGGAGACGAGGACGCCGGCCCCGATACTGCCGAGGAGGCCGGGACCGCCGAATCCGCTTCCGACGCCGCCCGGTATGAACGCGCGGCGGTTGAGGCGCGGGTGATCGCCGAAAAAATCAACGCGATGCTGCGGGTGTTCCGGGTGACCGAAGGATCCGGCGACCGGCCGGTCCGGTATCAGGATTTCTGCGTTCTGCTCCGCAGCACCCAGGGGTATGCCGCCGCCTATGCGGCCGAGCTGGCCCGGCTGGGGATTCCGGCCTGGACCGAGTCGCGCAGCGGTTTCTTTGCGGCGGCGGAGGTGACGGCGGCGGTATCGCTGCTGCGGGTGATCGACAACCCGGTACAGGACGTGCCGCTGCTGGCGGTGATGCTGTCGCCGGTGTTCGGCTTCACGCCGGACGACCTCGCGGCGGTGCGGCTCGCCCAGCGCGGCGCGACGGGCGCCAATTTATTTGTGGCGCTGCGGCGGTATGCGGCGCGGAAGGGCACAGAAGATGATTTAAGCGGCCGGATCACCGGCTTTTTGCGCCGGTTAGACGGCTGGCGGGCGCTGGCGGCGGCGATGCCGGCCGACCGGCTGATCTGGCGGATCTATGAGGACTGCGGCCTGCCGGCGGTGATGTCGGCCAAGCCGGGGGCTGCTGAGCGGACCGGCAACCTGCGCAAGCTCCAGGAATTGGCGCGGGAATTTGAGGACGACGGTTTTCGCGGGCTGTCGGCGTTTGTCCGCCACCTTGACCGTATGGAGGAGCGTCAGATGGATATCGCCCCTTCGGCGGCCGGCACCGCCTATGCCGACGTGGTCCGCATTATCAGCATACACCATTCCAAAGGACTGGAATTCCCGGTGGTGTTCCTGGCCGGGCTGGGCAGCCGGTTCAATGACCGGTCAGCTATCGGCGACCTGCTGTTGGACGAGGAGGCCGGTATCGGGCTGATCCGCCGGGACGCGGATACCCGGCAGCAGTATGAGACGGTATCCCATCGGGGGGTATCGCTGTCGATCCGGCGGCAGCAGCGCCGGGAGGAGATGCGGATACTGTATGTGGCCATGACCCGGGCACGGGAAAAGCTGATCATGGTCATGTCGGTCAATAACGCCACCGCAAAACTCTCCCGGCTGGCGGCGGCGTTAGACAACCGGCCGCAGCTGCCGGCCTATGCCGCCGCCCGGGCGGCGGGACCGGGCGACTGGCTGCTGAGTGCCGCGCTGCGGCACCCGTCGGCGGATATTTTGCGGATGCTGGCCGGCGGTGATCCCGTCCCCCTCTGTCCCGCCATACACGATTGGCAGATTGTCATCTGCCGTCCGCCGGAGCTCCCGGCGGAACTCACCGATATTGCCGCACAGTTTGAAGCCGACCAAGCCCTCTGCCGGCTATTGGCCGAACGGATGGCCTGGGAATATCCCTGGCTTCCGCTGGGACAGGTGCCGGTCAAGCTGGCCGCCTCCGAGCTGGCCGCCGGGGGGATCTCCCGGGCATATGCCGCGACCTCCCGCCCCGCTTTTCTCGGCGCCGGCGGCCTGACCCCCGCCGAACGCGGCACCGCGCTGCACCAGTTTATGCAGTTCGCCGATTACGGCGCGGCGGAAACCGACCCGGCGGCGGAGGCGGCGCGGTTGGTATCCGGCGGCTACCTCACCGCGGCGCAGGGGGCTTCGCTGCCGCTGGTAAAAATCCGGCGTTTTTTTGCCGGTCCTCTCTACCGCCGGATAAAAGCCGCCGATTCGCTGCGGCGGGAAGCCGCGTTCACCGTCGAAATGCCGGTCACCGCCTACGCGCCGGAATTGGCGCAAGCAGAAACCACCATCCAAAATGAACGGATGGTTGCCATCCGAAATGAACGAATGGTGGTACAGGGGATCGCCGACTGCGTATTTGAAGAAAACGGCGGCCTGATCATCGTCGATTATAAAACCGACCATGTCAAAACCGCCGAAGAGCTGATGGACCGCTACCGCCGCCAGTTGGAGGTATACCGCTGGGCGCTGGCCCGGACGCTGGGATTGCCGGTGACCGGGTGTCTGCTGTATTCGTTCGCGTTGGACCGGGAGATTCCCGTGACCGGATCGGCACCGGACGATCCCTATGAAGCGGACGGATTTTTCTAACGGTTATCTCTCGCCGTCGCCCCCATACAGATTCATACGGAACAGCCGGGACTCGTCCTCCGGGTTTTTGCAGATAACCGTCGCCTCGCCGATCTTGCCCCAGTCAATGGCATTGGAAAGGGCCAGCAGCTGGGTCAGCCGGCTCTTGAGATTCAGCACGTCCCCCTCCGAGGTCTTGAGAAACACCTCTCCCTTGGCGGTGGCGGCGAATTCCAGCAGCTTTTGGAAATCAAAGTTGTGGATATCTGTTCTGGCCATAAACTCACTCCGTTCACTAATATAAATTTAGAAATTATTAGTATTATAACAGCCGCGCGGAGGGTATGCAAGAGAAGAAACGCTAAACTTTTTCCGGGAAGGCCGGCTTTTTGTGGTATATACTGCTTAAAAGACATATAAACTCCCGTATACTGTCTTGTTTTTTTATCTCTCAAGTGGTAAAATAAAAATATCTTTAAAATTTTGTTTTTATAAGGGAGGCGGCGGATATACATTTTTTGGATAAATTGCTGGGGATTCCGGCCGCCAACCGCCGGAAACTGCCATGCCGCGGCTCCCGGCGCCAATGCTGCCCGGTGGCAAAAAAAGCGGATAAACCGCCGACAAGAGCGCCAAATCAACGGTATGAACCCCACGAACAATCTTGGAACCGAGTTAAGCGTCTCTGTTGCGACAGAGCCGCAACGCAAGCGTCGGAGAATTCAACCCGAGAACGGATTAAAAATCCGGTAAAACCGTTTGCGCCGGAACCGGTCCTTCCGGAGAATCCGCAGCCACAGCCGGATCCGGCCGGCCAACCGGCCGATCCCGTATTGAGCAAACGGCTGGATACCTATTTCGCGCGGCTGCGGGAGCTGTATCCCGACGGGGAGATCCGGCGGCTCAATACCGGTCATAAAAAACTGGCGGAACGCGGCGCCGCTCTGCGGCGGGAAACCGGATATGAGGATGATACCGACGGATTCTTCGCGCTGGGCGGGTTCCGGTACTGCCGTGAGAGCGGCGGCCGGCCGGTCCGGGAACTGACGCCGGAGGATTTCCTCGGCCGGCTTTCGGAGCTGTTCCCGAAGGGAATCCCGCCGGCGCGGCAGATACAACAGGCAGATCACCAGCTCTATCTCGATTTACGGGCCGCGGCGCGGCGGGAAAATAAACCCGTCGGTAAACTTTTAATGGAACTGTCCGTTTTTGAAGAAAATAAATAATCCTATTCAGGGGGGAACAACATGTCTAAATATTGCCCGTTCTGCGAAACGGAATGCGAAGACCACGAAGAATATTGTTGGGATTGCGGATACAAACTCCCGCCCGGCCAGCTCTCGTCCGACCAGGAAACGAGCGTATTGAATGCGCCGGTTCAGCCTTTCGAAACTCTCCAGCCCAGCGCGCCGGAAGCTATACCGTATGAGCAGTCATATCAACCCGACGCCGCGGCAAAGAAAAAACTTTCGCTGCCCTTGATCATCGCGGGGATAGCGGCGGTGGCCGTCGTTGTTGTCCTGCTGCTGGTTCTTGTGGTCTTCAATTCTTCCGAAAATACCGCCGGAGAAGACTATTATCTCCTCGGCAGCGACAGGATCCCATCGGTCCGGCTGGCTCTCGGAGCGGATCGTAAAATTGAAAGCACCGATACCCAGACCAACGCCGGCGTCACCACGCATACCATAAAATATCAAATACCCGGCAAGGCCCAATACCGCGAGATGTTTAATTATAAATCCTATCTGTGCGGTAAAAATGGCTTTTCGGTGCTGGACGACAAAGATTTCAACGGTTCAGCCGAGGGGACTATTCAATTGACGCGCGCTTCGGACGACAGCGGGAACGAAATTTTGCTGCGGATTGATTATGACGCCGACGGATATACCGTCACCATCATCAAACAGCCGCAGGATGTAAGCAGCAGTACTGCCGAACCGGTCACCACGCCTACTGAAAACACTACCGGAGATATTACCGGAGATACTACCCGCGATATAATGGACCCCACCGGCGATGTGAATGTATCCACAACACCGGCCGCCGATCCGTGGGTGGGTTTATGGCGATGGATGGAAGGAGACGAAATCGTATTGCTGCTGTTAGATTCCGACAACACCGTAATATTTGCGGCATACAATATCCGCAAACCAAACGATAAAGAACTCAATTTTACATTGACCGGCAGATACAGCCTATCCGGCGGCAACATTACGATGAATTTTTTACGGAGCGACGGAAGCCCTGCCGAACCATTAACCCTTCCGTTTAAGATCGAAAAAGATGTTGTCGAGATGGACGAAGACGAATACTACCGGTTGCCGATGGAGGACAAAGAGGCCATATTTGCCGACCCGTTAAAATATTAACCGGATCTTTCCGGTGCGCCGTAACCGGCATATTTTCCTTTTACCTTCATTCATTTTTATATAAGGAGATGAATACATCGTGGCAAACCGTGTGAAGCTGACGATCTGCGGCACCGAATATATTATTACCACCGATGAGTCGACATATTATATGGAAGAATTGGCCCGCCGGGTTGAAAAAGAGATGAAGGATCTGCTGGCTTCGCCGCGGGTTTCCACCACGATGGCGGCGGTGTTGGCGGCGTTGACTTATGCCGACCACGCTCAAAAAGCGATCGACGCCGCCGATAATCTGCGGGAGCAGATGAAAGGATATCTCGACGACAATGCCCGGGGCCGCGCCATTTCGGACGCCGCGTCAAAAGAAGCGGCGCAGCTGCGGCATGAGGTGGCGCTGCTGCGGCAAAAAGTCGCCCTGTTGGAGAAAAAGGCCTGACACAGACCCGCCGATTCATAAACGCCTGACAGTTATTAAATGAAATGTAATAACCAATCGATCAAAAAACCAGAGGTTTTGGCTCCCGCGGGCGGGCCGGAATCGGTCATTGCCGCGGTGCGGGCGGGAGCCGACGCCGTCTATCTCGGCGGCGGTTACAGCGCGCGGCAATACGCGGTAAATTTTACCGATCAGGAGATGGCGGAAGCCATTTCTTATTGTCACCGCGCCGGCGCGCGGGTCTATATCGCGCTCAACACGCTGATCCGGGACGGGGAATTGGACAGCGCACTGGCCGCCGCCGCCCATGCCTGTGAAATCGGCGCCGACGGCCTTATCGTTCAGGATCTGGGGCTGGCGCGGTGCCTGCGGGCAATGGCGCCGGAGATGACGCTCCACGCCTCGACCCAGACCTCCTGCCATACCCCGGCGATGGTGAAAACAATGGCCGAAATGGGGTTTTCCCGGGTGGTGCTGGCCCGGGAGATGACGCTGGAGGAGATCGCCGCCTGTGCCGGGTTGGGAGTCGAGCTGGAGGTTTTCGTCCACGGCGCCCTGTGTATGTCGGTATCGGGGCAGTGTTACCTGTCGGCGGTGTTGGGCGGCCGGAGCGGCAACCGTGGCCGCTGCGCCGGACCCTGCCGGCTGCCCTGGTTGGACAGCAAACATAATGCCGATGAGCAATACGCGCTGAGCTTAAAAGACCTCTGCGCCGCCGGTCAGGTGGCTGCGCTGGCCGCTATCGGGGTCACATCCCTGAAGATCGAAGGCCGGATGAAACGGCCGGAATATGTCGCCGCGGCAGCCGCCGTATACCGTGACGCGGCAGACAGGCTGTATGAGCATCCACAGCCGGAGGGATTGGCGCTCACCCCGCTAAAGGCGGGAAATCAGGTGAAACGGACCACTCCTATAGGCGTGGTCGTCCCAAAAGGGCGAGGCCTGACAAATTTAAAATCGGTTTTTTCCCGCTCCGGATTTACCGACGGGTACCTGACCGGCCGGCGCGGTCCGGCGATGTTCGGCTGGCGGCGGCATGAGGATGTCCTGTCGGCTGACCCGGTACTGAAAAAGCTGCGGGCGGGATATCAGCAGGAGCAACCCCGGGTGGATATACACATGCTCTTTAACTGGGACGGCAGCACGGCGACGCTGACCGTCCGGGATAATGACGGCAACACCGCGGCCGAACAGATAACATCCGAAGCCAAAACCCCGCCCCTCGCGCCCGAACGGACAGCCGAAGCGGTGAGAAAAACCG
>WRDE01000003.1 GCA_009783605.1 Oscillospiraceae bacterium | reverse complement strand
GTGATCATGTCGTCCTCCAACTCGACGGCTTTCGGCTGATTGCCGCCGCCGAAATACAAATAATTGCGCCCGTCGTCGTCGATGAAGATATTCGGGTCGATCATGCACCAGCCGCCGACGCCTTCCTTCTGGATATAGCCGATATCGGTAAAATCCTTGGCCGGGTGAGAACTGGTGGCCACGCCGATCTTCCAGGTGTCGTTCCAGCGGCTCTCGCTGGGATGGGGATAGTAGTAGTAATAGGTACCGTTCTTGTGGATGCAGTCGGGCGCCCACATGAACCCGCCTTCCGGCCGGCCCCAGGTCACGTCGTCCGAACGCAGCATCTCGCCCTCGTCGGTGAAGTTGACCATATCCTCGGTGGAGAAGATGTGGTAGCGGTCCATAAAATCGCAGCCCCGGGCCGGGTCGAGGTCATGTGAGGCGTAGATATAGAGCTTGCCGTCGGCGCCCACCCGGGCGGAGGGGTCGGCGGTGTAGATGGTGCTGATGATGGGTTTGGCTATTTTGCCGGGCTTGGTCAGGTCGGTCATAACAGGTGCTCCTTTCGTATTTCGGAATATTATTTTAGAATCATTATATAAGGAAACGGATGGAAATGCAAGCGAATGGCATAAAAGCTGAAAATATAAAATATGCTGTTCTGTACCCCATGCTATCTGAATAAGGCGGTGGTTTTCATATCCAACCAAAAATCCCGCAGATTCTGTTACCGCGTCCTCTGCGGTTTTTTTCTTGCGGTCAGCATTATCGCGCCCGGTGTCTCCGGCAGCGTTATCGCGGTGATGATGGGTATTTACGGCGAGCTGATCGGCATCGTGGCCAACCCGTTCAGGAATTTCCGGCAGAATATCCTCTGCCTCATCCCGATGGGGATCGGCGCAGTGTTCGCCTTCAGCGCCGGCGTGCTGGGGCTATCCTGGCTGTTCAGCAGCTATGATGTACAGGCGAAAGCGCTGTTTATCGGGTTGGTGGCCGGCGGGCTGCCGTATATTTTCCGGCAAGCGCAACTTGCCGGCGGGCAAGCACAACTTGCCGGCGGGCAAGCGACGGGATATGCCGCCGCGAAGGGACGGGGCATTCGGATGCGTTATCTTATCGGGATGCTGGCCGCATTTGCCATCGCCGCGGGGGCAGGGCTGTTTTACCGGATCCACGGCGCTGCACAGGGCGCATTCTTTGATCTCCGGTTGCTCTGCGCCGCCGGTTTTGTCGCCGGCATCGCCGGCATGATGCCCGGTATGTCGGTATCCATGGTGTTGATGCTGTTCGGGGTTTATCAGTATCTGCTCAAAACCGCTAAATCCGCATTCACCGATCCCTTCGGAGCCGCATTGATCCTATCCCCGGTGGCGATCGCTTTCCTGCTGGGGATGGTGGCTTTTTCCAACGTTACCAAACGGATATTTGCGCGGTTTACCGCGCTGGCGTATTTTATGGTGTTCGGTTTTATGGGCGGCACCCTTGTCGCCGTTTTCCCCGATAAAGCACCGGTATCGGCGTCCGGCTGGATTATCTGCGAAATATTGGCGGCGACCGGAATAGGCGTCGCCCTGCTGTTTCAGCGGCTCGGCAGGCAATTCAACGCGGAGGGGGCTATGGCGGGGATAAGTACAATATAAGGGCGGCTGCCGCCGCCCTTATATTGTCGTATGTTTAATCAGTGAAGTCGCGTATCATGATCGGCGGCCAATCCACTTCCACCTGCTTACCCACCAATTTTTGCAGCAGCAGCCGCGCGTCGCCGATCTGCACGGTTCCGTTCCAGTCTATATCGGCGGCGGCCAGCGGCAGGCCGGTCAGGGTAATCTTGCCGACTAAGTGCTGCAGTATCAGCCGCGCGTCGGTCACGCTGTACTCCCTGTTCCCGGCAACACAGGCGGGATAGAACCATTCCGCCGGCAGATGGGCGGTGATGCCCAGCTGCTCAATGGCGTCCTGAAGCTGGGTGATGGTGCCTTTCCGGGACGCGTATAACGCGGCGGCCTGGGTTTTATAGCCGTTATATCTGGCGATGGACGCGGCGGTATAGGGTGCCGCGGGAACCGGACGCTGCAGCAGCGTGTTGAGATAGCTTTCCAATTCCTCCCGGTCATTATTGTTCAGCGTATAGAGCAGATCCCGCTTGATCAATTTGGGTTCGGCCGACGGCCCGTCCCAATTGTCGAAGGTCACCTGCACCACCTGTCCTTCGGCGAAAGCGCCGATATCGGCTTCAAACATCCGCATGCCGACTGTCTCGGACTCCTTACCCGGAACAACATATTCCTCGTTGAAATGGATCAGCCGGGCCGCTTTATTGTTCCGGTATACCACGATATTCAAATTCCCGTAGACCTTTTCGCCGGAATGGTTCACGATATAGCCGTAGAGCTTGTTGGCGTGGGTAGCCAGACAGCGGATCTCGGTCGTCACATCCGAAGCGTACCCGACCACATAAACCCCCGGGGATTTCCGGCCGTCCTTGTAGGCGGTTTTGATCGAGATCCGGTAATATTCGCCGTTGTTCAGCCCGGTCATCTCGAAGGGGGGCAGCAGTACATCGGGATAGGATTTGGCATACGAGCCGTCGAGGCTTTGGATGGTGATATCATACCCTGAGATAAGAGATATATCCGAGACCCCGCCCCATTCGAGGGTGATCTTGCCGTCGCCCGGCTCGGTGGTCACTCTGGTGGGATTCGCCAGCACCACCGTTTGCTCCAGCTGGCTCAGCGCCGTCATCTCCTCCGCCGTCAGCGCATAGTTGAACAGCTTGGCCTCGTCGATCATGCCGTTGAAGTAATTGGGGAAGGCCGGCTCATTGACGTCACTGCATCCGAACCGCAGTCCGTTCGGCGTGGTGCCGATGGGCCCGTTGAATGTGTTTGCCGCCGTCACGGCGCTGGCCAGATTGCCGTTTACATAAAGGCGCAGGATGCCGTCGCCGCCGGACGCCTTGCTCTGCCAGGTGAAGCCCACATGAACCCATGAGTTCCGGGGAATCGGCCGGAAGGCGTTGCTTTCTATCACGACTCTTTCGGTGGTGCCGGCGGCGCTCTTGGGCGATTGGATCTCCACCTGCAGATTGCCGTCGATGAGAATCATCGAAAATCCGGGGTTGGCTAAGTACATACCGTTGCCGCCCTTGTTGACGATGTTCTGGAAGCCGCCGCCGGTATAGTTGATGAAGCAGGAGAAGGAGATGGCGTCGGTCATGCCCAGCGACGGGGAATCCTCCGCCTCGGCGTAGTTTCCGTTGGCGCTGCTGAGCTGTATGGCGTCGCCCGCTTTGCCCGCGACCCAGGAACCGGACACCAGCGACGCGTGGTTGAAGAATCCGGAGGTGTCGGTGATCAGCGCGCCCTGCCCGTCGTCAAAGCTCCATTCCCCCACCATCGCCCGGTCGGGTTTGCCCGGCAGCGGTCCCGGTGTGGGTTTCGGCAGCAGGTGTTTGTCGATATCCGGGATCGGCGGCACCCAGTTCGGATCGAACGCAACGGTTTGGGCGGCGCCGTCATAGGCGACTGTCTGCTGGTAGCCTTTGGATTCCGTAATGCCGTGGCCGTAGTCCGGCTGCACAAACACGATATGGAAGGTGCGGTTTTCCAGCATACCCTCAAAGCTGCCGGCGCGGGCGCCGATGGTGAGGGTTTTGGCGGTCTCGTCCCAGGTGAACGGGATGTTGGTGAATGCGCCCTGCTCGTAATTATAGTTGTTGCCTTCGTCCTCATAAAAATTGAATGAGCCGTCGGCCCCCATATAGACCCGGATCTCCACCGGATCGGATTTTTCGTTGACATGCTGGGTGAAGGGCCCCATCGGGATGATACCGCCGGCCCGGATAAACAGCGGGATCCGGCGCAGCGGCGCGTCCACCGTCATCAACATGCCGTAGCTGTCGAAACTCTCGCCGGTCCAGAAATTGATCCATCTCCCCTCGGGGAAATAGACGCTCCGCTCCCGCTGGCCGAGGGTGGAGACCGGACAGGCCATGATCGACGGGCCGAACATCAGCTGGTCCTGCGCCCGGCAGGCGGTGATATCCTCCCGGAAGTCGAATACCAACGGGCGCACCATGCTGTAGTCGTTCTGGGTGACCGCCCCGGCTACCGAATAGATATACGGCATCAGCCGCTGGCGCAGGTTGATATAGTCGGTGATATACTCCTGATATTCCATCCCCATCTGCCAGGGCTCCTTGCCGGAGCCTTCGCCGTGCACCCGCATGATGCTGTTGAAGGTGGAATATTGCAGCCAGCGCAGGAACATCTCCCGGTCGTTGGGGTTGGTGTTGTCCATCGCGTGATAGCCGCCGGTATCGGTGGAGAAATAGGGGATGCCGGAGGCGCTGAAGTTCATCACCCCGCGGATCTCCTGCCGGAGCTGATTGAAGCCGTAGGCGATATCCCCCGACCAGCTCTGGACGCCGTATCGCTGGACGCCGGCCACCGCCGAGCGGGAGAGGGAATTCACCCGTTTGTCGTCCGAGACCGAACGCTGGCCCTCATACACCGCCTGGGTGGAATACAGCGAATATTTCAGGCCCACCAACCGGGAGCTGCCGATCGAGGTGATCTCGTGGTTATCGTTCCAGGACCAGCGGCTGGTCTCGGGCTCGGTGGCGTCCTGCCAGATGGTGTCGAAGCCGTGGACCGATACGTTGTCGTTGATCAGGTCCCAGTATATCTTCCGGTTTTCGGCCGAGGTGGGATCGTAGACGTAGCCGAATTGATTGGGGTTGTTGTCCGGGAACAGGAATTTCGGGAAGTTTTGGGTGATATAGCTATAGGTGGGGCTATTGGCCCCGAAGGAGGGCCAGACCGAAACCGAGACGGCGACATTTTTATCGTGCAGCAGCTTGACATTGGCCGACGGATTGGCGAATTCGGGCCGCCACTCCATGACGTTCATAAAGCCCTTGTTGCCCGGATACCAGAAGAAGTCCACCACCATCTGATCCAGCGGGATACCCTCCCGGCGGAACCGGTCGGTGACCCGGTGCATCTCGTCCCAGGAATTGTACCGGTTGCGGGACTGGACATACCCGAAGGCGCTCTTGGGCAGCATCGCCGCCTGGCCGGTGACGGTGCGGTAGCCGGAGATGACACCGTCCGGCTCCGGCCCGTAGAGGAAATAGTAATCCATCGTATCGGTGGCCCGGCCGGTGTAGGTATAGTTGGTACTGCCGCCGCTCCAGGACAGGGTGGCGTTGGATGTGACGTCGAAGAAGATGCCGTAGCCCATGTTGGAGAAGAACATCGGGGTGCGTTTCTCCACATTGGTCTGCCGCAGCTCAATGTTCTGCCCGCGGATACCGACGGTGCCGTTGATGTTGCCGAAGCCGTAGAGGTATTCGTTGTTCTGGCAGGAAAACTGCTGCCCGATGGCATAGACGGCCCGGGATTCGCCGGAAATATTCACGTTGGATGAGGTGCGGTTGGTTTCGGAGGTCAGCGGCAGACCGTCGATGTCGGCATAGGAGACATAACCGGTGGTTTTGTTTACCGTTACGATCAATTTGGCGGTGGTGACGACGATGGAGGAGGCGGATTCATCCACCGTATACTCCACCGGTTCCCAGTCGAACTTCCAGGCGAAGGTGTTGTAGGCATCCTTATCCTTTTCGGAAAAGACACCGTTGGGGGAATAGCGGGCGCGGATGATGGAGTCGGTGCAGACACTCACCCGCAGCCTGCCGGAGGCGCCGACCGCCAGATCGGGGATGGGGGGCGACGCGGCCATCGCCGGCAGCCCGGGCATGTTGTCAGCCATCATCATCACCCCCCCGCAGCCGATCAGCAGAGCCAGCGCGCACAACAGCGGCAGCAAACGTTCTTTCATCGATTTTGACCATTCCTTTCCGGCGGTTTGGACGCCGTTTGTTTTTAATTTGTTGGACCTGATTCTACGCCCCATGGGGCGTTCCGTTTAGCCGGATACCCCGTCCTGACACTCCGCTTCTTGGGCCGGGTGAGGCTCATTGGCAATCAGCATAGCATAGCTATCATTATCTTACAATTTATTTATCAAAAAAGCTATCATTTTATTGCCCTGTTATGTTACAATATTGGGGTAAAAGCAATAGGGAGATGGTCGTATGCTGCCGAGTGTAAAATTGCTGGAAGATTTTGTGCGTAAACCCAAGGCCTTTCCGGTATATATCTACAATTTTTCCTCTGTCTACAGCCATTGGCATGAGGAGTTGGAGATCGTCTATGCCGAAACCGGCGGGTCGATCGAGATCAACGGCGAGGCGGTCGGGTTTGGGGAACAGGATATTATCTTTGTCAATACCGGGCATCTGCATAGCATAACCGCCGCACGGGACGGCAAATTATGGGCGGTACTGTTCCGGTTTGAGCTGTTGGAATTCAAATATGACGACCTGTGCCAGACCCGGATCATTGACCCGCTCAAGTATAAAAAATTGCTTTTCCCGCGGATTTTGCGGAAAGGGGAGCCGCTGCATGAGGATATCCGGAGACAGGTGGCTGAAATCCTCCGGCTGGAGCATGTCCCCCGGGCGGAGCTGCAGATAAAAAACGGGTTATATGAGATCATTGCGCTGCTGCATCAGCACCGCGCGTTTATCCCGGCGGACAATCTGCCGGATCCCGCCGTCATCGGCCATGTCAAAAAAGCCATCGTTTATATGGAACAGCATTTTACCGATCCGGTCACGATTGATCTGCTGGCGGAGCACACCAACCTCAATAAATTCTACCTTATCGACATTTTCAAACGCATCACCGGCCTCACCCCCATCATCTACCTGCGCAACATCCGCGCCGGACACGCCGCCCGGCTGCTGAAGGAGGGCGCCACCGTCACCTACGCGGCGCTGGCGTCCGGATTCAACAGCCCGGGATATTTCAATACGGTGTTCAAGAAGGTGTACGGGGTGTCGCCGGGGAGGTATAATTTTATGTAGGCGGTATATAAACACATCCAAAGGTTAGCTAATTTGCGCTTGATTTTTTTGGCTATTTGAGTTATAATAGATCCGCTACAAGAAAGGAGTGTGTCCAATTATGATCATTACCTCAACAGAAGCGCAGAACAATTTCGGAAAATATCTCGATCTGGCCGCAGGACAGGAGATTGTGATTACCAAAAACGGACAGCCGGTTGCCCGTCTGCTCGGTATGAAAAAGACAGTTTCTTTTTTGTCCGACCGGTTAGTTGGCCTTATACCGCCGGATGTTGACGAGGACAGTATAAAATCCGAAAGGCTGGCAAAACAATGAAATGGCTGTTGGATACCAATATCGTGGTGGATGTTCTCTCGAAACGGAACGGATATGAGGATTCTTTCCGGTTGCTGCAATATTGTGAAGCAGATCAGGCCGCCGGCTTTATCTCCGCCACAACGGTGACCGATGTGGTATATATTTTACGCAAATATATACCACCGGAAACCGTCCGGGATGCGATAAAAACGCTTTTAACTATTTTAGATGTTGCCGACGTGCTAAAAAGCGATATCTCCGCGGCATTTTTAAGCGGCATGGCAGACTTGGAAGATGCCGTACAGGCTTCCTGCGCCAACCGGATCAGAGCGGATTATATTGTCACCCGGGATATCCGGGATTTCAAAAACGGGGTGGTACCGGCCATACTGCCGGAGGATATGATAACAATTATGAAAAACAGCCAAACCCATTGACTTCCCCTCCCAAAATAAGGTATGATGACAGGTAACAAAAAAACAGACGGGGGATTCTTACATGGAATATCAAATCGAATGGCGAAACCGGATCCGGAAATGGATGGGGGCGTTGGTGAGCGACCTGTATGAGCCGCTGGCCGACATCAGCTGGGACGGCTTCGCCACCGCCGAACAGTTATCCTGCGCGCAGGCGATGACCCGCCCGATGGAGCCGATGAAGCGCGGTACCAGATGGGGCAAGGAATGGGAATATCTCTGGGTGCGCGGGCAGATAACGCTGCCGGAGGGCGCGGCCGGCAAGCGGATCGTGCTGAAGTTGGATCTCGGCGGCGAGTGCTGCGTCTATCTGAACGGCGAGGAATTCTGTGGTCGGCGCAACGACTGGGTGCGGGACCAAACCCATAAAATAAGCGATCTGACCATCAGTTTCGACGGCAGGCCCGGCGAGACCTACGATATCGCGGTAGAGACCTATTCCGGCCACGAATTCCCCGGTGTCGCCCACGGTCCGGTGGTCGGGTTGGTCGGGGTGTATGACCCCGAGAGCAACCCCGGCAATTATCATCCGAAAAAGCCGGACGATCTGCGGGCCAGTATCGGGGAATGCAGCTTTGGCGTCTGGAACGAGCTGGCGTATCAGCTCTATATCGATGTGAAATTTTTGAACGAGGCGTTGGGCGCCGAGGGCGGCCGTCACGGCGGCGGGGAACGGCCAAAAGCCATGCCGGAGGAATCGTTGCGGTACTGGGATATCTGGAACGCGTTAAAGGATTTTACGCTTTTGGTGGATTTTGAGCAGGACGCCGCCGGGCGTAACCGGGATTATCAGGCCGCCCGGGAGCGGCTGGCGCCGATTTTCGAGTTGAAAAACGGGCCGACCACCCCGGAATTTTTCGCTTTCGGCCATGCCCATATCGACGTGGCATGGCTCTGGCCGCTGGCCGAGACCGAGCGCAAGGTGATGCGCACCTTCGCCGGCCAGCTGCGGAATATGGACGAATACCCGACATACAAATTCCTCCAGTCCCAGCCCCACATCTACCGCTGGGCCAAGGAAAAATACCCGAAAATGTATAAGCGCATTCAGGAAAAGGTCAAAAACGGCCAGTGGATCTGCGAGGGCGGCATGTGGGTCGAGGCCGACACCAACGTGTCGTCCGGCGAGGCGCTGATCCGCCAGTTCGTCCACGGCAAGCGGTATTTTATGGAGGAATTCGGCGTGGACAATAAAATGCTGTGGCTGCCCGACGTGTTCGGCTATTCCGGCGCGCTGCCCCAGATCATGCAGGGCTGCGGTGTGCCGTATTTCTCCACCCAAAAAATCTGGTGGGCGTATAACGGCGGCGAGAAGTTCCCGCACCAGTATTTCCGCTGGATCGGCATCGACGGCACGGCGGTCGACTGCTTCCTGCACGAGGACTATAATTCCGAAACCCACCCGGGCCGGATGATCGGCCGCTGGCATGGGCGCAAGCAGAAGAACGGCATCCGCGGCTTCCCGCAGCCCTACGGCTACGGCGACGGCGGCGGCGGACCCTGCCGGGAGCATATTGAGTATACCCTCCGCGAAGAGGATTTCGAGGGGGTCCCGAAGGTCAAAAACGCCAGCCCCATCGACTTTTTCGAGTGGCATCCGGCACCGGTCGAGGAGTATGTAGGTGAGCTGTATTTGCAGGTCCACCGGGGCGTCCAGACCTCCCAGGCCAAGACCAAAAAGGGCAACCGCAAATCCGAGTTGGCGCTTCGTGAAGTGGAATTCATGGGCGTACTGGCCAAACTGGCCGGCGCCGACTATCCGCTGGCGCGGGTGGATGAACACTGGAAAACCGTGCTGTTGAACCAGTTTCACGATATCCTGCCCGGCTCGTCGATCGCCCGGGTGTATAAGGAAGCCGAGGCGATGTATGCGGAGGTTTTGGACGATACCGCACTGATCCAAAAGGATTTGGCGGCGGCGCTGGTGAAAGATGAAAATGCCATTACGGTATTCAATTCGTTGAATTTTGACCGGACAGCTATTGTCGAATTGCCGGAAGGGTTCGGCGGCGCTGCTGTAAACGGCGAACCGGTACCGGTGCAGGCATATGACGGCAAGCGGATCGCCAAAGTATTTGTCCCCTCCTGCGGGGCGGTCACGGTGACGCCGGCTGCGGGGAATGCGGAAGAGGCATTCCCCGCTCCTTTCCGGCTGACAGAACCGTCCGGCGTGGTGCTGGAAAACGCGTGGCGGACGGTTGTTTTTGATGCGTTCGGGGAGATCACCTCGATTATCGATAAAGAGACCGGCGTCGAATGGCTTGCCGGCAAAGGCAACGAGATGAAGCTGTTCAAGGATATCCCGGTCTCGTATGAGGCATGGGACATCGACACCAACTATGAGCTGCAGCGGATACCGCTGACCGAACCGGCAGATTTTGAGCTGCTTTCGGCCGGACCGGTCAACACGGCCATCCGCATCACCCGCAGATTCGGCAATTCCACCCTGTCCCAGGTGGTCAGCATCTGCGCTGACCACACCCGGATAGATTTCGAAACCACCGTCGACTGGCGGGAGACACATAAAATGCTGAAGGTCGGCTTCGCGCCCAACATCCACAGCGATGAGGCGGTACATAACATCCAATACGGCTACGTGAAACGCCCGAACCACCGCTCCCGCCCCTTCGATTTCGACCGGTTCGAGGTGGTCAACCACCACTGGACCGCTCTCTGCGAGGAAGGCCGCGGCTTCGCGGTACTGAACGACTGCAAATACGGCTGCAATGTCCTTGGCAACGAGATCAACCTGACGCTGCTGCGCTCCCCGTTCAGCCCCGACCCGCAATGCGACCACGGGATCCAGACGTTTACCTATAGCTGTTATCTCTTCGCCCAATCCTTGGGGGACAGCGGGCTGATACAGCAGGGGTATGACCTCAACGTGCCGGTGCAGGTCTATCCGGGCGCAGCAAAAGATTTTTCCGCGCTGGACATTTCCGTAGGCAACATCATCCTCGAGGCCCTCAAACCCGCCGAGGACGGCTCACCCGACTATATCCTGCGGCTGTATGAGGCGGTGAAGAAGGCCACCGACAGCACATTGACCCTGCGGCTGCCCGCATCGGCGGTCAGCGAAGTCAATATGCTGGAAGAAGACGGCACACCGGTAGAATTTGAAAAAACCGAAGACGGCGTAAAAATCCCGCTGAGTTTCCGGGCGTTTGAGATCAAGACGCTGCGGATCACGCCGTGACAATTGACAGTTTGCGTAACGAGGAGGTTTGCGTATGAAAGGATTGCTGTGTATGCTGCTGGCGGCAGGGTTATTGGCGGCCACCGGGCTTGTTGTAACGCCTGTTGCGAAAGCGGTACCTTCGGGTGCGTTACCCGCCGGCAACATCCGGATCGCCTGCGTCGGCGACTCGCTCACCGAGGGGTATGGCGGGAGTACCGCCTATCCGGCGTTTCTGCAGGCCAAGCTGAACGCCCTGCACCCCGGCCGGTTTACCGTGGGCAATTTCGGCGCGTCGGGCTTCGGTGCCCAGACCACCTCCCGTTTCAACGGCGGGGACGGCACCGGCTATTACGGCAACTCCTCCCGGTTCCAGCCCAGCCTTGATTTCGCGCCGGATATCGTCATCATCGCCATCGGCGCCAACGACGCCAAAAACGGCCAGGGCGGCGACAGCAACTGGCGCGGCGCGGCCTATTTTGAAGAGGAATACCGCAAGTTTGTGCTGCTTTATACGGCGCTGCCGAAACCGCCCGTTATCATAATCGGCAACGCCTGCAGCGTCCGGCAGACCAATTTCGCCATCACCGAGGCATTGGTCAGCGGCCAGGTGGTACCGGCTCAGGACCGGGTGGCGGCGGAGCTGGGGCTGGAGTTAGTGGATTTCAACACCGCCTCCCGGGAGTTTACCGCGGACGAATTCAACGCCGACGGGGTACACCTGACCACCGCCGGCTACGCCCGGATGGCGGATGTTTATTTAGAAAAAATTCTGGAGATTTTTGAAAATGATAACCCGGTCGTCAGCCGGACATTGACCCCGCCGGATAAAAAGTGGTACAGCCTCGGCGAAATTCCGGACGTCGCCGGCATGTTCTGGTGCGAAACCAGAGCCGACGGGTCGGAGCTCTGCTATCCGGTCACGATCGACATGCTCGACGGCTATGAGGACGGCGGCGGCGGCAAACGCCTGCTGACGGTCACCCGCGGCGGCGTGACGCTGGAAACGCCGTTCTGGGTATTCCCTACCTGCCCCGGCGACGTGGACGGCAGCGGGGCGGCGGATCTCGCCGACGCCCGGATGATCCTGCAGCATTTGGTGGACAAGATCGCGCTGTCGCCGGATCAGCTGATATCCGCCGACATATACGGCGACGGATCGGTGGGCATCGCCAACGCCCGGCTGATCTTGCAGAAGCTGGTCGGGAAGATTGAGAAGTTTCCGGTTGAGCTTTGACCGCGTACAGTTAAATATAGACATGAAAGGACCTGATGCAACATGGCAAAAATCTATTATCAAAATGACTGCGACCTGAGCCTGCTCAGCCATAAAACCGTCGCCATCATCGGCTACGGCTCACAGGGCCACGCCCACGCGCTGAATCTCCACGAGAGCGGCGTCAGCGTCATCGTGGGGTTGTATGAAGGGTCAAAAAGCTGGGCGAAGGCCGAGGCCGCCGGCTTGAGGGTGGCGACGGCGGCGGACGCCGCCAAGGCTGCCGATATCGTGATGATCCTGATCAACGACGAGAAGCAGGCGGATATGTACCGGAAGGATATCGCGCCGCACCTCGCCGCCGGCAAGGCGCTGATGTTCGCCCACGGATTCTGCGTCACCTACGGCCAGATCGTCCCGCCCGCCGGCGTGGACGTGTTCATGATCGCGCCGAAGGGGCCGGGGCATACCGTCCGCAGCGAATTCCAGGCCGGCAAAGGGGTTCCCTGCCTTGTGGCGGTATATCAGAACGCCACCGGCAGGGCGCTGGCGCTGGCGCTGGCCTACGCCGCCGGTATCGGCGGGGCCCGGGCCGGGGTGCTGGAGACCACCTTCCGGGAGGAGACCGAAACCGACCTGTTCGGCGAGCAGGCGGTCCTCTGCGGCGGCGTCACCGCGCTGATGAAGGCCGGATTCGAGACGCTGGTAGAGGCCGGCTACGCGCCGGAGAACGCCTATTTTGAATGCGTGCATGAGATGAAGCTGATCGTCGATATGATCTATAAGGGCGGCTTCTCCGGGATGCGCTACTCGGTCTCGGATACCGCCGAATACGGCGATTACGAGACCGGCAAGCGGATCGTGACCGACGAAACCAAAAAAGAAATGCGGAAGGTGCTGGCGGAGATCCAGGACGGCACCTTCGCCTCCAAATGGATCAATGAAAACCGCGTAGGCCGCCCGCACTTCAACGCCTGCCGGAGGATTGAGGGAGAGCATCAGTTAGAAGATGTCGGGAAAGAACTGCGGAAGATGTATTCTTGGAGTGAATAGACTCACCCATCCACAAACGCCTGATATGCTATGGATAGTTGCAATAAATGGATTCTGGGCGTTTGTCCGCGCTTTAACACATTGACTACGGGAACGGTATAATCGTAGGGGCGGACCTTGTGTCCGCCCTTGCTCACCCTTTGTTGGCATCTCGGGCGGACACAAGGCCCACCCCTACACAATATTTCCATTAATTTTCAATTCCCCCGGAGGTAACCTATGCCGTCTCGCCGCCTCGATACCATCACAGCCGAACAACTGAACATCCCCCCCGAACAGGCGGCGGCGCTGATCATGGCCGGGCGGATCTGGGTGGGCGGCAGCCCGGCGCTAAAACCCGGCGAAGCCTGGCCGGCGGATACCGTGGTTGAAATGCGGGAAAAGGAGCGCCGCTATGCCTCCCGGTCGGGGGAAAAGTTGGAAGCGGCATTAGATTTTTTCGGCGTCGACCCGACCGGGCTGACCGTCTGCGACATCGGCGCCTCCAACGGCGGATTCACCGATTGCCTGCTTCAGCGCGGCGCCGCGCATGTGGTCGCCGTCGATGTGGCCTACGGCATTCTCGACTGGCGGCTGCGGCAGTCGGAGCGGGTAACGGTGCTGGAGCGCACCAACGCCCGGCATCTGACGGAGGAACAGGTGGGCGGCAAGGTGGACTTGGCGACCGCCGATGTCAGTTTTATCTCGCTTGTGAAGATTTTCCCCGCGATAAACCGGATCCTGCGGGAAAACGGTACAGCCATCTGCCTGATCAAGCCCCAATTCGAGGCCCCGCAGAAATTGTTGGGAAAAAACGGCATCCTGAAAGATCCCGCCGCGCTGCCGGCGGTGCTGAAACCGCTGTTCGCGGCGGCGGCGGAGAATGATTTATTCATATGCGGTATGATCGCTTCGCCAATAAAAGGCCGTAACGGCAATATAGAATATCTGGCACTGTTCCGGCGGGAGAGTGGGCCGAGTGGAACGGATATTGATGGTTTATGCGAAAAAATGGCAGCGCAGATACCGTAGGGGGCGGATTGCCGATCGCGCCAACCCGCCCCCTACGGAATAAATTTGTTAAAAAACTTGTATCCTGAACAAAAATACGGTATACTATATATTTAGAAGGATATTGCTTCAGGTCTTTCGGGTCTTGTGCGGCTAAAGCCGCGACGGCGACTGTTCGCTGATTTTACCCGGCTGCTAATAACGATAGAAAGGATACGCCGGCCATGAAAATGATCGTAGCGATCGTCAACAGGGACGACGCGGGAAGCGTCTCCTCCGCTTTGACCCAGGCCGGGTTTTCGGCCACCAAGCTGGCCACCACCGGCGGATTCCTCGCCGCCGGCAACACCACCTTTATCGTCGGCACCGATGAGGCCCGGGTGGACGAGGCCGTTGCGGTCATCGAAAAGCACTGCCGCAAGCGCAGCCAGACGGTCCCCGGGGCCGGCTACGGCGCGGCGCCCGAAACCATGTTCCCGGTAGAGGTGACGGTGGGCGGCGCGACGCTGTTTGTGCTGGACGTGGAGCGGTTTGAGAAGATTTAGATTTTAGATTTTAGGGCTTGGATCTTAGATTTTTTCCCGTATCTAAGTTCTAAAATCTAAATTCTCATTAAGGATGTACCCGTATCATGCAATTTGATGGATTCCTCGGCAACACGGCTGCGCGGCGACTGCTTGCACCCCTGATCGACAGCGGGCGGTTTCCCCATGCCATATTGATGGAGGGGCTGCCCGGAAGCGGACGGATGACGCTGGCGAAATTGATCGCCAAAGCAGCCGTCTGTACGGCTTGTTCCGCAGAAGGTTATTCCGCAGAAGGTTATTCCGCAGAAGGTTATTCCGCAGAAGGTTATTCCGCGGAAGGGGCACGGCCCTGCGGTGTCTGTTCCGGGTGTTATAAAGCCGAAAACGGTATCCATCCCGATATCACGGTCGCCGGCGGCGACCGGACCGCCCGTTCCTTTCATATCGGCGCGGTGCGCGGTCTGTTAGAGGATGCCTGGCTGATACCGAACGAGGCCCCCCGGCGGGTATTTATCCTGGCCGAAGCCGGCGCGATGACGCCGGAGGCCCAGAACGCGCTGTTAAAAATGTTGGAGGAGCCGCCGCCCCGGCTGATGTTTATCCTCACCTGCGAAAACCGTTCCGAGCTGCTGACGACGGTACAGAGCCGGCTGCTGACGGTTGCGCTGGCCGGCGTCTCGGCTGAAGAGGGGCTGCCGTTTCTGCGGGAGCGGCTGCCGGACCTGCCGCCGGACAAGCTGGCCGCGGCGCTGACTCTGTTTGACGGACGGCTGGGGCAGGTGCTGGAGGCGCTGGGGGAGGAGGACACCTTCAGCCGGATCGGAGAGATCGCCCGGGCGCTGGCAGAGGGGATCGCGGCCGGCGGCGAATGGGCGCTGATGAAGGCCACCGGACCGCTCGCGGCGGCTAAGGGCGGCGACCGGGCGCTGATCGACGGGGTGCTGGCCCAATTGCTGCTGATTCTGCGGGATGCTCTGGCGCTGTATGCCGGAGCCGCTGTTTCGACCGCGCCGGAGACCGCCCGGCTATTGGTGAACCGGTTGGGCGCGAGACAGTTGATGCACGCCGTCACCACGGTACAGCAGCTGCAGCGCGACCGGCTGTACAATATGAACCAGACGCTGTTGGTGTCGCTGCTGTGCAGCCGGATGCACGCTTAAATAATAGCAACTCTATGATTTTTTACCCGGGAGGAACCCAAACCCCATGAAACACCTCAACAAAGTCTACATGGCTTTCCAGCTGACCGGATCGTTTTTTTATCTGATCACAACCGCTCTGATGGGATACATACTTTTTTCCATCATCGTCAGCGCCGCGGCGGGAACCGCCGCCGACAGGACGCAGGATCTCTGGGAGCACCTGCAGACGGCGGGGGTGCTGGTCTGGATGGCGATGGTGCCGTTTTTGATGCTGCTGCTGTTCGCTTTCTCGCTGTTCGCCGCCGGCCAGAAGCGTGTCCGCCTCAGCTGGAATATCGGGATCATCCTGTGGAGCGTCGCCAATTATATCTTTTTCAGGATGCTGGATCCCCTGATCTATAAGGCCGAATGGGACCGGTTTCTGCAGTACCGGTGGGTATTGTTCGGGTGGGTTCCGGACAATACTATCACCGTATGGCCGTTGATCGGCGCAATACTGATCGGGCTGGGAGCCGTGATGCGGATCGTTCTGTTATATGTGAACAAATATAAAAATTCCAATATCAGGAGGACATTATGACTGAAATTATCGGCGTACGATTTAAAAATACCGGCAAGACCTATTATTTTTATCCCAACGGCAATCGGCTGGATAAAGGCGATATGGTGGTGGTGGAGACCGCCCGCGGGCTGGAATGCGGCGAGGTGGTGATCCCCAACCGGCAGGTGGGCAAGGATGTGGTCAACAAACCGCTCAAATCGGTGGTGCGGATGGTCACGCCGGAGGACCTGCTGCGGGTGGAGGAGAATGACAGCAAACGTGAAAAGGCGCTGAAGCTCTGCCAGGAGCGGATTGAAGCCCACGGGTTGGATATGAAATTGGTGGACGCCGAATATACCTTTGACGGCAATAAGCTGCTGTTCTATTTTACCTCCGACGGCCGGGTGGATTTCCGGGAGCTGGTAAAGGATCTGGCCGGGCTGTTCCGCACCCGGATCGAGCTGCGCCAGATCGGCGTGCGGGACGAAGCCAAGATGCTGGGCGGCCACGGGATCTGCGGCCAGCCCTTCTGCTGCTCCCGGTTTTTGAACGAGTTTCAGCCGGTATCCATCAAAATGGCCAAGGAACAGGGGCTGTCGCTCAACCCGTCCAAGATATCCGGCTCCTGCGGCCGGCTGATGTGCTGTTTGAAATATGAGCAGGACACCTATGAGGACTTGATGCGGCAGACGCCGCGGCCGGGCGCGTTGGTCAATACGCCGGAGGGCCGCGGTATGGTCACCGAGGCCAACGTGCTGACCGGCAAACTGAAAGTGCGGCTGGACCAGTTTCCCGATTCCCCGCCGGTTACGGTGCATATGCGGGATATCAAAGTGATCCGCTCGGCAGTCGCCGCGGAGATGCCGCCCTCCGGAAAAATGCCGGACCCGGAGGAAAGATTGGCGGAGCTTGAATAATTCGGGGCTCGTGCGAAGCAGGACGTACCGTCCTGCAAGCGCAGCTTCGCCTGTTCGCTATTCGCAGTTGGTCAGAAACAGCTTTATCGGAGTTTTTCCCGGAGTCAAAAGTGAAAAATAATTATGAATTGAAAAAGCGTATTCACTTAATGGATGAAATCAGGGGCTTTGATGTCCTGCTGATGGTGGCTTTCCATTGGTTTTATGTGCTGGGATATCTGCTGGAGGTCCCGCTCGGGGTGACGCTGTTTAACTTTTTCAGGCCGGCGGAACCGTTTTTCGCCGGCCTGTTCATCGTAATATGCGGTATCTCCTGCCACCTCTCCCGCAGCAACCTGAAACGCGGGCTGCTGCTGGCCGGGGTCGCCGTCGGGCTGTCGGCGGTGATGTATCTGTTTATGCCGGAGCAGATGATCTGGTTCGGCATCCTGCATTTTCTCGCGCTGGCGATACTGGTGTTTGTACCGCTGCGGCGGTTGGTCGAAAGGATCCCGCCGGCGGCCGGTATCGCGGTCTGTTTGGTGCTGGCGCTGCTGACCTGGAATCTGATCGGCAACACCTGCCGGATCGGTCCGGGGGGTGCGCTGGCGGCGCCGCTGCCGGACTGGATGAAGGCGCAGGTGTGGCTGTATCCGCTGGGGCTGGGCCGGGGACCGGGGGACGCCGCCGATTATTTCCCGTTTTTTCCGTGGATCTTCATCTTTTTCATCGGCTGCTTCATCGGCGTCTGGGCCAAAGCGGGGAGCTTCCCGGATTTCGCCTACCGCCGCCGGGTCCCGTTCCTGTCCTTTGTCGGGCGGCACGCGCTGCCGATCTATCTGGTACACCAGCCGGTGTTTTACGGGATCGGGATGGGGGTCAAGTGGCTGATTGGGCGTTAGGAGCGAGGAGTTCAAGGGGTGATCTGTTGTCTGGCGCGTCAGGGCAACAGCAATTACTTTTTGAATAAAATCGCTGTACATAATTTATATAAAACATCAGAACAATCCCCCGGCGCTACGCGCCACCCCCTTTCAAAAGGGGGCAGGTCGCCACTATATGAGGGCAAAGCCCCCTTTTGAAAGGGGGTGGCCCGCAGGGCCGGGGGATTGTCCCAATGTTTTATCAGGATTTGTTACAGCGATACTTATAAAAAAAGTAGTGCGCGATGTTATTTCACATGGTGAAGACTCATCGTGCACTACGAATCATATCGTTTTTATGTGGAATTATTATAAATGGTATACTCCGTAAGATGCGCAGTTTTTTGTGCGTCTTCTTTATTTCAAAAATGATTGTATTTATCTGTTTTTATGGTATAATTACCATGCGGTAAAACCATATTCCATAGAAAAAGATGATACGGGAGGTTCACTATGAAAAAACTATCCAAATTTTTAGCCGTTTTGCTTGCGGTCACCTTTGTTTTCTCATTGGCGGCGATCTTCGCCAGTGCGAGCGCGGGTAAAATGCCCAACCCAAAGTACAGCCGCCCCCAGAAGGGGATCCCGCAGTTCACCGCTTCTCAGAAAAAGCCGGTCATGGACGGGGTTTTCAGTTTAGATGAATGGGGTAATAACACCAAGCTGTTTTCATTCAACATGGATATGATCAACGCCGGAGAAGGCCATGTCTGGCTCAATCTGGCCCAAAATCTTGAAGACCCGCAGAATCCTGTGCCGGTCAACGGCGATTTCCATATGGCATGGGATCCGGAGACCATCTATATGGCGTTGGTTATGAGAGGCGTCAAACACTTCCAGCAGCAGGACAACGCGGAATTCCTCTGGAAAGAGGACTGCCTCATAATCCAGATCGGCGCCGACACGAATGGTCAGGCGGAACGGTTTGAATACGGCTTTACCTATTCGGTCGGATTCGGAAAGCCGCTGGGTTTCCGTTGGTATCCGACCCAGGCCACGATTCAGGCTCCCGACCGGGAACCCGACCGCTGGTTCTTCACATCCCGCGACAACATCACGCAGGAAACCGTTTATGAGATGCGGCTGAGACGCACCACCTTCGGCCGGAACAGAGTGCTTGCCGCCGGCGACGTCATCCCCTTCGCGGCGGCTCTGCATGTCTATGATCCGAATGACTGGTATAACCCGGAGTTTGATGACGGCGGTCCCGGTAGCGGCCCCCGCGGCTGCTTCTATGAGTGGGGGGAGGGCGTCATCGGCGGCACTGAGGAAATGACCCTCGACGACGCGGCGTGGATCAGGCTGATGGCGAGTCCGGTATCTGGCCCTATTGTGGATCATCAGGCGATTGAAATAACCACAAAGCCGATTGTATTAGAAACCGGAAAAAGTTTTCAATTGTTGACAACGGGTTTATATAGCGGCTCAAAAGAGTGGACATCCAATAATAAATACGTCGCGGCGGTAACAAGCGATGGCATTGTAACGGGCTTAAAACCCGGCACCGCGGTGATTACCGTAACATTAAGTATAGACGGCAATACTTTTCAGGACACCTGTTCTGTCACCGTCAAATACGGTCTCGGCCAGGTCAGCGGCGGCGATACATTGGTGATCGGCGATGCGCGGCTGGTGCTGCAGTATCTCGTCGGCAAAGGCGCACTGTCGCCGGAGCAGTTGGACGCGGCCAATGTCAGCGGCGGCCCGGAGGTGTCTATCACCGACGCGCGGTATATCCTGCAAAAGCTTGTGGGGAAAATCGAAGCGTTTCCGCGGACGGATTATCTATAAAATAGAATGGCAGACAGAATATTTCAATCGATAAAAAGGATATGATTCAGATGAACCCCCTCGCCCAATTGATGTTTTCCCATATTGCCAAAACCCCGGAGGATTATGAAGCCCTCTACCCGCCGCGTGATCTGCCGCCCGGCGCGAAGGTCACCCGGATCGCGCCGTCCCCCACCGGCTATCTCCATCTCGGGGTGCTTTTCGGCGCGACTGTGGACCGGCTGGCGGCCGGCCCGCCCGGGAACGGCGGCGTATTTTACTTCCGTCTGGAGGATACCGACAAAAAGCGTGAGGTGGCCGGCGGCGCCGACGATATATTGGCAAGCCTTCTGGCTTACGGCGTGACCATCGACGAGGGCTTTACCGCGCCGGGAACCGAACAGGGGGATTACGGCCCCTATGCCCAGAGCCGGCGGGCGGAGATCTATCACTGCTACGCCAAACAATTGGTGGAACAGGGGCTGGCGTATCCCTGCTTCTGCAGCGAAGAAGAACGCGCACAGGCGAGGACATCGCAGGAAGCGCAAAAACTCCGCACCGGATATTACGGCGCGTTCGCCCTCTGCCGGAATCTGCCGGTTGAGGAGTCCATGGCGCGTATTCAGGCGGGCGAGCCGTATGTGGTGCGGCTGCGCGCCCCCGGAAGCGAGGACCGGCGGATCAGGTTCGACGACCAGATCAAGGGCACGATTGAGATGCCGGAAAATGACGAGGATCTGGTGCTGCTCAAATCCGACGGCATCCCCACCTATCATTTCGCCCACGCGGTGGACGACCATCTGATGCGCACCACCCACGTGATCCGCGGCGACGAATGGATCGCCTCGACGCCGAAACATCTGCAGCTGTTCGCGCTGTTAGGCTGGAAGCCGCCGAAATACTGCCACCACGCCACCATTATGATTGAGGACGCGCAGACCGGCGGCAAGCGCAAGCTCAGCAAGCGTAAAGACCCCGAGGCGGCAATGCAGTATTTTACCGAACAGGGTTATCCCGCCGAATCGGTCAGCGAATACCTGATGACCATCGTCAGCAGCGATTTTGAGCAGTGGCGCGCCCGCAATCCCGGCGCCCCGCGCTCGGATTTCCCCTTCTCGCTGAAAAAAATGAGCGTGTCCGGCGCGCTGTTCGACCCAGTGAAGCTGACCGACGTCAGCAAAGGCGTCATCAGCCGGATGACGGCGGAGCAGGTCGCCGGCGCGGTCACCGATTGGACGCAAAAATTTGATCCCGAATTATACGATTTGTTGATATACAGCCCAGATTATACAATTGGTATTTTCGCTATTGACCGGGAAGGTTCAAAACCCCGCAAGGATATCGCCAAATGGAGCGACGTGCGGGACTATGTATCCTATTTCTTCGACGAAATCTATCAGCCGGAGATGGCGCTGCCCGAAAATATCGCCCCGGTCGACGCGGCGGCGATATTGGAAGCCTACACCCCGCTCTATGACCCGGAGCAGGATAAACAAGCCTGGTTTGAGACGATCAAAGCCATGTCGCCGGCCCTGGGCTTCTGCCCCGAGGTGAAGGCGTATAAGGCCGACCCGGCCGGCTGGAAGGGCCACGCCGGCGACGTCAGCACGGTCATCCGGCTGGCAGTGACCGGACGGCGGAACACGCCGGATCTGTGTTCAATCATGAAATTGTTAGGCAGCGAAAAGGTGCTGGCGCGGTTAAAACAAGCGAAGGAGTCGATAAAATGAATAACTCTCAACTGTCAGCTGTCAACTGTCAACTCCCCAACCGCCCCACCTTCCCCGCCCGCGCGGTCATCACCGCCGGGATGCCCTATGGCAACAAGGATCTGCATTTCGGGCATATCGGCGGCGTCTTTGTCCACGCCGACTTTTTCGCGCGGTTTTTGCGGGACCGGATCGGCGCGGAGAACGTGCTGTTCGTCTCCGGCACCGACTGCTACGGCTCGCCGATCTCGGAGGCGTACCGCAAGCTATGCGATGAGGAGGGATATACCGGCACCCTCCATGATTATGTGACCGGCAATCATGAAACGCAGAAAAAAACCATTGAAAGCTATTTGGTGGAGCTGAATTTGTTTGCCGCCTCCGCTGTCGGCGCAGCCGGTGTAGCCCATGACTGGCAGTCGATTGAAACTTTCAACCGGCTTTATCAAAACGGCTGTCTCCAGAAAATCTCCACCAGGCAATTTTTCGATCCGGAATTCGGTGTGTTGCTCAACGGGCGGCAGGTGGTCGGCCGCTGCCCTATCGAGGGGTGCAGGAGCGAAAAAGGCTACGCCGACGAGTGCGATCTCGGCCATCAATATATGCCCAGCGACCTCATTGCGCCCAGGAGCGCGTTGTCCGGTCAAACACCCGAGATGACAGAGGTCACCAACTGGTACTTTAAGCTGGAGGAATATCAGCCGCAGCTGGCCGATTGGGTGGCGGAGCTGGAATCGGAGGGGAATTCGCGGGCGGTGCTGACCGGCACGCTGCGGGAATTTCTGAAGCCGCCGGTCATCTATATCAAAAAAGACTAGTTGGAGTTATGGGAGCAGAATCCGAAGCCGCTTCCCGCCCATACCCTCGAAAACGATGAAACAAAATCCTCGGCGGTCATGACCTTTTCGACGCTGGACGACCGGGCCGCCGCCGCAAAAACCCTGTCGCAGACCGGGATCCGGTTCCGCACCGGCAAAACGCTGGTTCCATTCCGGCTGACCGGAGACGCGTTTTGGGGGGTTCCCGCGCCGGAGGCGGACGGCTTGCTCAACCAGAAATTCTGGGTCTGGCCGGAATCTCTTTGGGCGCCGATCTCGTTTACCAAAGCCTGGCTCTTAAAAACCACCGGTGAAACGCGTGGCTGGGAGCGTTGGTGGTGCGAAGGCGATCCACAGGTCGCCGATGACGCGGAAATCTACCAATTTATCGGCGCCGATAATATCTACTTCTACGGGCTGGCCGAACCCGCAATCTGGATGGCGCTGGGAGAGGGCGGGAACGGCTGGAAACTAAAAATGCCAACCATTATCGCCAACAACCACATCCTGTTTCTCAACAAAAAGGCCTCCTCCAGCGGCGCGGTACGCCCGCCGATGGCGCGGGAGCTGCTGGAGCACTATACCCCCGAACAGCTGCGGGCGCACTTTCTCGGCCTCGGCCTCGGCCTAAAAAGTGTATCCTTCCAGCCGAAACCCTTCAACCCCGCCGCCAGCTCCACCGACGCCGATCCGGCGCTGCGGGAGGGATCGCTGCTGACCAACGTCTTCAACCGCGCCGCCCGCTCCTGCTTCTACACCGTCCAAAAACACACCGGCGGCAAAATCCCCTTCGGCGCAGTCAGCCCGGAGGTGCTGGCCGAATCCGAAGCGGCGATCCTCGCGTATGAACAGTTCGTCTACCGCCACGAATACTACAACGTCATCAACCTGCTTGACACCTTCATCCGCGATTTCAACAAACGCTGGAGCGCCAATATGAAACAGGCCGATGCCGACGATAACCAGGAACTGCGGGTCCAGACCCTGATCGACAGCTTCCACCTGCTGAAGGTGACCACGGTACTGGTACACCCCATCGCCCCCCAGGGCACCGAAATGATCTTCGATCAGCTGAACCTGCCGGACAAACGCGCCTTTTTCACGTGGGACAACATCTTCAACCCGATCTATGACCTGATGCCCGACCCCCGGAACCATACGCCGCACACGCTGGAACCCCGGGTGGACTTTTTCAAAAAACACGAAACGCAAGTATAAAAAATTGCAAATTGTAACAGGAGCATTGTTTATGATCACCACCCGTATCACCGCGTTGCTGGGCATCAATTATCCGATCTTGCAGGGCGGGATGGCCTGGATCAGCGATGCCCGGCTGGCGGCGGCGGTTTCCAACGGCGGCGGGCTCGGGATTATCAGCGCGATGAATGCCGACGCGGCATATGTCGCCGGGCAGATCCGGCTGGCGCGGACGCTGACCGACCGGCCTTTCGGCGTCAATGTGATGCTGATGAGCCCGTTTGCCGCCGAGGTGGCGGCGCTGCTCTGCGAGGAGCGGGTGGCGGTGGTCACCACCGGCGCCGGCAGCCCCGGGAAATATATCGGCGCATGGCAGGACGCCGGCATCACGGTGATCCCGTTGGTGGGTTCGGCGGCGATGGCGCGGATGATGCAGCGGGCCGGCGCGGCGGCGGTGATCGCCGAAGGGTGCGAGTCCGGCGGCCATATCGGTGAGCTGACCACCATGGCGCTGGTGCCGCAGGTGGTTGACGCGGTAGATATCCCGGTGCTGGCGGCCGGCGGCATCGCCGACGGGCGCGGGGTGGCCGCGGCGTTTATGCTGGGCGCATCCGGCGTCCAGATAGGTACCCGGTTCCTCGCGGCGGCGGAGTGCGGCGTCCATCCCAACTATAAAAAACGGATACTGGCGGCCGGCGATACCGGGACCGTCGTCACCGGCAAGCGGCTGGGGCATCCGGTACGCAGCCTCAAAACCCCGTTTTCCCGCCGGTACCAGCAGTTAGAAACCAACCCGGACATACCGGACGAGGAATTGGAACAACTGGGGATTGGCGCACTGCGGGCGGCGGCATTAGACGGGGACGAACAAAACGGCTGCTTCCCCGCCGGTCAAATCGCCGGATTGGTCAAGAGAGAGCAGCCGGCGGG
>WRDE01000002.1 GCA_009783605.1 Oscillospiraceae bacterium | reverse complement strand
AATATCCGATGACGGATTATTTGGTGGTAAACCCGGCGGCGGATATCGCGAAAGAATTGGTGCAAAAGCATTTGGACGCCGGATATGTCTTGGTTGATAAAACGGGATTTGTGGAGGTTTATAAGAGACCATAAAAAATTTGATAAATCGCGGGAGGAGGTTTCAATGGACATGACGGTACAAAGTAAAAGCACGGGGACAATACGGGTGAAACAGGGCAAAAACAGCCGGCCCCTCTATCCCCATCAGCGGGAAGCCATAGGCGAGCTGAACCGTATGAACCAGCGGCTGTTGAAGCATTTCGGCTATAAGCGCCGGTCGCCCGTGCTGGTCCAGCAGATCACCGCCGCCATGACGGCGCTGTCACTAACGCCATACCTAAAAGGATACAAACCCTGTGATGTCGCCGCTATTGATATTGATGATATGGTTGAAAGAGTAAAAACCACCATCCGCGGATGGTGGCTTTTTATTGGCTAATCTATCATACGGTGATAAAATGCACACCCCTGCACACGGTAGAGCGTTTTTGGCATATGGGGGGTGCAAATAGAAAACAAAAGTGTACATTTCGCGCGTTGAATTTAAAATTTGATAATTAATCGACAAAAATTAGGCGTCAAGGCGGTGGCATTAAAGGTGCCATTCTTTTATTGCAATCTGTAATAAAACATAAACTGCAGGTATAGAAGGTGGGATCGGAGTATCCTTTTGAACAGGACGGAAGGTCATTGTTAGATTTTGTTAAAGGAGCTTGGAGTTTTAATCTTTCTTGATTTGTTTGTTCAAGCAGCCCCAATATTCTTTGCAATTCCATATTTTTGTCTTTTTTGAATTCTTCGACAAAATCAATTTTCTTTGAAACGCATTTCTCCACAAATTCTATGCCGTCAAATACATTGAATTCTTCAAAACCGTTTTCTTTCATCCAGGCGTTAATTTTTTCACAAGGAGACCTGCGTGCGTTTTCGTCAAAACCCATGATTAAGTATAGCAATTTATTCCAATACCAAGAGAATTTATGTATAAAAGATGATGGCTCTATTACCCCGGAAAGACGACTTACATATGATGTATCGCTTGCCCCCAACAGGAAACACTTGCAAAGGATATCTGTACTTCCTAAAAGGTCAATAATCACTTCCCCAGCGGGTTGCTTATGAAAAAACGATAAAGATTTCTCCATCAACTCAATTGCACTTGCATATTCCTTACGTGTATACAGATCAAAGCCTTGATTGAAATACATTCTACCCATGGATATATCCATTTCTTTACTTGTCATGTGATTTTTTCCTCCCTTAATTTCTCTTCACCACCTATCAATAAAATTTCTTTTATCAATAGATGGTGGTTTTTATTAACTCCCCCTGTTGGACTTGAACCAACGACCCTGCGGTTAACAGCCGCATGCTCTACCAACTGAGCTAAGGAGGATTATTTATGCTGCCGATCACGCCAGTGAGCAGCGAGTGACCCGTACCCGTCACTATCTTCATTCCTTTTTTGGGTTGGAAAATTGAAGATAATCAAATTTTTCGTATATATGAGCCAACGACTATCCATTTTGGTTCATTTTAGTGTTTAAATAATTTTATATATCTTTCAAAAATGTTTCTGCCGATAAATTTTATTGGATGAAATGATCCTACTCCCAATTGCCGGTTGGCCTATTGTGTTTTAAAAGCTCTGTCTTAACAGAAGAAATAAATTTTTGTATATCACGCCCGACAGCTTTGTTGAAAAGATTGCCTACTTTTTTGCTTGGAATCACTATGAAAGGGTACAACAACGGGAGAGAAAAAAGAGCTAAAAAACCTATTCCTATGCTCTTATTTGCTGCAACGTATCTCCAAAGAAGAAATTCTAAATAACCAAACACTGCAAGCAAGAAAAGCGGAACAAGAATAGAAAATAATAAATATGGCAACCCTTTTATCCAACTAAATGTTCTCCCGACCTCCTGAGAAAAAAACTCGTTTCCCTCAAAGGTCATTAAATCATAGTGATTTTTCATTTCATATTCGCTTAGGGCTTGTGTATCGGCAGGTGATAATTTACGTATAAATTTAAAACATTTTCGGCATTGCCCCAAGCTTAAAACAAAAGCTTTTTTGCCGCAATGCGGACATTTTATTTTTTGATAGCTTTTATATATCGTTGCATGATATTTATCTAACAGTATACTTTCTGATCGACTGAAACAAGACCACATCATCCATAATAAATGGAAGATAATTACGCTGCCTATCATAATTTTAGAATGAATTGGCATATAAATAACAGAAATTTTTATTGTTTCTATAGCATTTGTAAAGGTTGAAAAATCTTTCAAACCATCAGGTATCGAATCAAGTATACTCGACATGTTAACCATAATTGCAAGTAGTGTCACGAAAAAAAACGGAATAAGTATTAACGGAATAGTCTTAAAATTTAGTTTTTTTTTCGCCCGATTCAGAACCAAATCAGCTTTTTTTTCGCCCCATAGATTGCTGTACATATTATGCCAGCGTTCAATTTGTTCTCCGCAGGCAAGGTCTCTTTGTTTCATCTCTTGATATGATTTCGCAATGCTCGCAACTATGACAACCGTAACAACGGCGATACCGGCCAACCCCGCTATTGCCCCTGCCGCCATGTTTGAAGCCCCTTGCTGCGTTTGATAATCGTTTATTTCATCCTGTGTGCCATACAAATAATCTCCGCGTTTTTCCATGTAATACCTCCGAAATATGTTTTAAACAAATTTCCCAGCCATCACCCCAACAATGGCAGATAATAACTGGAGAATGCTGGTGACCCGTACGAGATTCGAACTCGTGTTGCCGGCGTGAGAGGCCGGAGTCTTAGGCCACTTGACCAACGGGCCAGATATTAATTGAAAATTGAAAATTGAAAATTATTCTGGATAACAGCTGTGAATATATTTTGTGCGCTGCAATTGACAATACCTTAATTTTCAATTTTACATTTTCAAATCGCACACGGCCCACCGGGCCGCGCAGTGCGCCATCGGGGACTCGAACCCAGGACACCCTGATTAAGAGTCAGGTGCTCTACCAACTGAGCTAATGGCGCTTATCGGCGCCTCGGATTCAGCGGCGCTCAAACACTATACTATATTCTCCCCGGTATGTCAAGCGTTTTTTCCATTTTTATATTTTGTTTTTCCGCTTTTTATCCCCGTCCCGCCCGAGACGGCTTTTTGCACGTATTGCTGCACTTTTTTGAAATAGAGATTGCCGTAATTGTGGAACAGCCCGTGGTCCACCATCCGGCGCAGATCCTGAAAACTGACCCACCGCGCCTCCGCTACCTCATTTTCCTGAAGAATCAGGCGTTCCACCTTGATCTCGCTCCGCAGCAGCCAGAGATCGCAGAAGGAATTACGCCGCCGCAGCCGCCCCAGCAGGTGAAAATCCTCTTTCCCCGCCGCGATACCCAGCTCCTCCCGCAGCTCCCGCCGGGCCGCCGTCAGCGAATCCTCCCCGGTGACGGCCGAACCGCTGGTCACCGCCCAAATCCCGGGCAGCAGCTTCAATGAATCGGCGCGGCGCTGGATCAGCAGATGGCCGGCGGCGTTGACGATCCAGATATGGGTCACCAAATGATACTGGCCGGCCAGCAGCCGGTCGCCGCGCAGGATGGTCCGCCCGGTAACCTGCCCCTCCGCGTCCATCACATCCCAGATCTCCATCGGTTCGCCCCCTCTGTGCTTGAAAGCATACCATGTTTTACCGTGAAACACAAGGACAAATTTCATCGAACAAAAGTCTTTTTCCGCATTTTTCAAAAAAACTATTGCATTTTCTTCTCACATGTGTTACACTGTTCTTGCTGAAGGCAGGGATATCTATTCACGCTTTCCCTGTCGGCTCCCGGCAGACAAAAAAATGCCAAAGCAGGCGCGGATGTTGCGAGCATCTACGCCCTGTCTCAAAGGTGATCCAGCACCCCAAAACAACCGGAATTCCGGCACTTTGGCCCTTTCAGTATACCACGCCGCGCACAGTGCCGTCAACGAGGTTTGTCATTGTTTGAAAACATCAAACACACGGGGTGAATTCCCTGTGTGTTTTTTTGTGCTGCCAGGGGCCGCCAGCCGGGAAAAACCGGTCGGCGGCTCTTGGGATTTTTATTTTAAAAAATGGAGGAAAGGGTTATGAAAAAGGCACTCTCAATGGCACTGGCGCTGGTCATGGCGCTGACGATGTTTACGGGACTGGGAATTACGGCGGCGGCAGCGGAGGAGGTGTATCTGAAAATCACTATTTCGGATGTGGTGAAGACCGGCGACAAGACCTATGAAATCTATACCACCTATGAAAACCCGGAGGGGTATTATTTTCGTCAAAGCAGGATCGAGATTTATTTCAACCCGGCACAGATCAAATTCACAAAATATGCGTCGACATATTTTCTTTTTGACGCTGATGGCATCTCACCTTATTATGGCGATCTTGTAAAAGGCGAATTTCTCGTTGTGAACGCTATACACTCCGACTATATGGACTGCGTCGTTGCCAGCTCCAGCTATATCGGCTTAGCCAGGGCATCCGGAGAATTTTTATGCTTCGGGGTCGAATTATTAGATGATGATTTGACCGCGATAGATTTTGAAGTGGTTTTATCTGATGTAGGGCTGGAATTCGGCGTCGGCGGGGATGTGGTTCTTGTACCCAATGAAAGTGTCTCCGTCGTCAATAACGGCTCGGTAAAGCTTAAGCTTAAACATGATGTGTATCTGAATGTCACGGTAACAGACGCTGTACAAATCGGGGGGCGCGCGACAGTTTATACCACGTATGAAAATCCGGAGGGCTATCACCTCATCCAGGGTGAGTTTTCGATTTATTACGATCCGGAGCAAATATCCTTCCGGCGGGTGGGTATCAATGGTTACGGTATCTCAAATGATTATTTTTTATGTGAAAACAATACCATAACAGATTGTCTGAAAATTGTATTTGTCAACGGCATTGGTCTGCCGGATGCTTCCGGAGATTTTTTGGCTTTTGAAATTGATATATTGCAGGATAATCTGACCGAAATTATGTTTAGGATTGAGTTGGAAGAAGTGGGGCTGGAAGTCGGCGACAATCCGTATTATGTAGTTATGGTACCATCAGAAGATATCCATATTATCAATAACGACAACGGTGTTATAGCCGTGGATCGGCAGTTGCTGTATCCTCTCGGCCATGTCAGCGGCGGCAGCAAATTATCCGTTACCGACGCGCGGTTAGTACTGCAATATATTATCGGCAGAATCACTTTGACGCCGGAGCAATTGGAGGTCGCCGATGTGGACGGCAACGGAATTATCACCATCGCCGACGCCCGGCTGATCCTGCAAAAATTAGTCGGCAAGATCGATAAATTCCCCGCCGAATAATGAATAAAATTCACAAAACCCCGGCCCCTGTCGCGTGACAGGGGCCGGGGTTTTTATAATTCCCTATTTATCCTCCGCCAGCCGGTAACTCAGCGTCATCAGGCTGTCCCCGAGGTGAACGTTTTCCACGATCGTCCCGGGATGGTGGTGGGCGATATCATAATGTGAAAAATTCCAGAACCCCGCCACCCCCAGCGCCAGCAGCCGCTCCACCAAATGCGGCGCCGCCTCCTTGGGGATACAGAGGATGGCGACCTTGGGCCGGCGCTCCCGGCAGAACGCCTCCAGACCGGTCACCTTTTGCACCGTCAGATCCCGGATCACCTTGCCGACCGCCCGGCGGGAATTGTCGAAAATACCGATCAGCCGGACCCCGCGGCTCTCGAAATTCATATGGGTAGCGATCGCCCGCCCCATATTGCCGGCGCCCAGCAGCACCGCGTCGGACAGCGTATCCACCCCGAGGATATGCCCGATCTCATCGTAGAGCTGCTCCACCGGATAGCCGTACCCCTGCTGGCCGAACCCGCCGAAGCAGTTGAGATCCTGCCGGATCTGGGAGGCGGTCAGCCCCATCAGCGCCGACAGCTCCCGCGAGGAGATCCGGTCGGCCCCGTTCTCTTTGAGGTCATACAAAAACCGGTAATACCGCGGCAACCGGCGGATGACCGACATCGAGATGCTTTTTTCCAATTCATAATTCATAATTCACCATTACGGTTGATTCGTGTTGCGGGTGTAATCTAATAGTCCGCCGGCCAGCAAAATGGCCACTTGGCGTTCAGTAAACTGAGTATCCAGCGGAATTTTTGTACCTGTCGTGTTGTTGACCAGCGTCAGCGGTTGGCCGGCTTCCAATTTTTTCCGCAGCTCCGGCAGCGACAATTTGTCGCCCTGGTTTACCCGGTCATAATCCGCCGGATCGGCGAAGGTCAGCGGGAGGATGCCGGCGTTGATCAGGTTGGCCGCGTGGATGCGGGCAAAGGATTGGGCGATGACGGCTTTGACGCCGAGATAAAGGGGAGCCAGCGCCGCGTGCTCCCGGGAACTGCCCTGCCCGTAGTTGACCCCGCCGGCGATGAAGCCGGACCCGGCCGCCTTGGCCCGGGCGGGGAATGCCGGATCACAGCGGACGAAACAGTGTTCGCTGATCGCCGGAATATTCGACCGCAGCGGCAAGATCTTCGCGCCGGCCGGCATGATGTGGTCGGTGGTGATATTGTCGCCGACTTTTAAGATTAACGGCGCGCTGATGTCATCCGAAAGCGGCGCCGTCGCCGGAAACGGTTTGATATTCGGGCCGCGCAGAATCTCGACGCCGGCCATCTCCGCTTCGGGGACCGGCGGCAGGATCATGCTGTCGTCGACGGTGAACTGTGCCGGCATTGTAATTGCCGGTGCATCGCCGCAGGCGGTCGGATCGGTGAAAACGCCGGTCAATGCGCTGACCGCGGCGGTTTCGGGGCTGACGAGATACACCTGCGCGTCGGCGGTTCCCGAGCGCCCCTCAAAATTGCGGTTGAATGTCCGCAGCGAAACGCCGCCGGAGTTGGGCGATTGCCCCATGCCGATGCAGGGCCCGCAGGCGCACTCCAATATCCGTGCCCCGGCGGCGATCAGATCGGCCAGCCCGCCGTTTTGGGCCAGCATCTGGAAAACCTGTTTTGAGCCGGGCGAGATGGATAAACTGACATTTGGGTGCGCGGTTTTGCCCTTCAAAATGGCCGCGACCTTCATCAGATCCCGCAGCGACGCGTTGGTGCAGGAGCCGATGCAGACCTGATCCACCGGCATCCCGGCCAGCTCCGCCACCGGCTTGACCGCGTCCGGCGAATGGGGGCAGGCCGCCAGCGGCTGTAATGCCGACAGATCGATCTCGATGATCTCGTCATAGTCCGCATCGGCGTCGGCCTCCACCGGCGTCCAGACATCCCCGCGCCCCTGCGCGTCCAGAAACGCTTTTGTCACCTCGTCCGAGGGGAACACCGATGTAGACGCGCCCAACTCGGCGCCCATATTGGTGATGGTCGCGCGTTCCGGCACCGACAGGGTTTTCACGCCCGGCCCGCCGTATTCGATAATCTTTCCGACGCCGCCCTTGACCGACAGCCGGCGCAGCACCTCGAGGATCACGTCTTTGGCCGCCACCCAGGGCCGCAGTTTGCCGGTCAGATTGATCCGTACCATCTGCGGGACGGTGATAAAATACGGCCCGCCGCCCATCGCCACCGCCACGTCCAACCCGCCGGCGCCGAAAGCCAGCATCCCCAGCCCACCGCCGGTCGGGGTATGGCTGTCCGAGCCGATCAGCGTCGCCCCCGGCACACCGAACCGTTCGAGATGGACCTGGTGGCAGATGCCGTTGCCCGGGCGGGAGAAGAACAGTCCGTGCTTACGCGCCACCGACTGGATATACCGGTGGTCGTCGGCGTTTTCAAAGCCGGTCTGGAGGGTGTTGTGGTCGATATAGGCCACCGAACAGGCGGTTTTGACCCGGGGCACCCCCATCGCCTCAAATTCCAGATACGCCATCGTGCCGGTGGCGTCCTGGGTCAGCGTCTGGTCGATTTTGATACCGATTTCGGACCCGGTGGTCAGATCGCCGCTGATAAGGTGAGTTTCTAATATTTTTTGTGCGATTGTTTTACCCATAATGGCTGTTCTCCTGTTTCATATCTGTAGTGATTCTATTATGAAGCATGAACAGGGATTTGTCAAGAATGGTAACGCCGGTTTAAAATAAAAAAAATTTTCTTGCTTTTTGTCTTTTGTTGTGGTACAATCACTTTGCTGAAGACAGGTAACGCCCTGTCTGTAGGAGACGCCCGTTTCCTGCTGTGCTCCCGGCAGACAAAAAAATACCAAAGCAGGCGTGGATACTTGCACTATCCGCACCCTGTCTTAAAGGTGAACCGACCACCCCAAAAACAACCGAATTTTCCGGCACTTTGGCCCCCACAGTATACCACACGCGTAATTGTGCCGTCAATGAGGTTCTTGCGGTTTGAATTTTCACTTGATTTTAATCACTTGATTTTAATTAAGAACGCACGGGGTGTAATATTCCCTGTGTGTTTTTTTGCGCTGCGCGGGAGCCGTCAGCGGGCGAAATGGCCTGCTGGCGGCTCCCGAATCATTTTATTTTTTGGAGGAATTGACCATGAAATTAGTTCTAAAAGGCGACACCAGCGCGGGCAAAGCATTTTCTCGTTATCTTCCCTTCACTCTTGTTTTTGGTATTTTGGGCGTATTTTTTCTGATTGCGGGAATTACGGCACTTAATAAAAACGGTTTATCCATGTATTCTTCCTCGTTTACCAGGCAATTTAAATCAGATAAAGACAAAATACTTGAAATAGGCGCACCTCTTGTGGGTGGATTTTTTTCTTTGTTGGCGGTATACATACCATTTCTGGCGGTACGGGAAGCAAAAAGATGTTTTATCGACGTGTATGACGACCGGGTGAAAGGCGCTTATCTGCAAACGCAGGTAAAGCAGCCGTCTGTGTACATCCCTTTTGAATTGACATATGATCAGATCGAAAGCGTTTCGTCCCGGAAAACTTCTGTCTATTTGCAAATCGCGGGACGGACATTACAATGCAGGGCCTTTAACGCGGATCAGATCCGTGACGCTATCATGAGCCGGCTGGCTCCGTGAATTTGAACAGATTGAGCTATGCGGGCGCGGTATCCAGCGGGGGCCGCCGCGCTCGTATTTCTGTTGTAAAACTGCCGGCGGTACATACGGCATGAAGTCCGATAAATTCCCACAGGAAACAGGATAAAACGATAACCCCGCGGGGACAGACGTTGAATCTGTCCCCGCGGGGTTTTTATATCAAAAAATAATAATAAAAATATATGTATTTCTTCACAATCTTCTAAATTTTCACATTGACATTTCGACGAATTGCGGTAAAATACAAGTATCTATTAATGAATGGGATGATGGGATATTATGGTTTTTTCTGAACTGGTCTTTGTCTATGGATTTTTTCCGTTGGTGATGCTGCTGTATTTCGCGGTGCGCGGAATCCGGGCGAAAAATGTCGTTTTATTGATGTTTTCGCTGTTGTTTTATGCCTGGGGCGAGCCGGCTTTTGTGCTGCTGTTGGTGCTGATGACGCTGGCCGACTGGCTGTTGGTGATGGGGATCGAGCGGGCACGGGCGGCGCAGTCGCCCCGTTTTTCGGCCAAATTTTGGCTGATCGCGGTCTGCGTGGTGAATCTGGGGCTGCTCGGTGTCTTTAAGTACGGCACCTTTTTGCTGACCAACACCAAATCGCTGTTCGGCTTCCCGTCGGCGGTTCCGTCGATCATGCTGCCGATCGGTATCTCGTTTTATACCTTCCAGCTGCTCTCCTACGCCGTCGACGTCTATCGCGGCGAGGTCCGCGCCCAGCGCAATTTCGCGTCGCTGCTGTTGTTCTGCAGCCTGTTCCACCAGAGTATCGCCGGGCCGATCGTGCGGTATGCCCATATCCAAAATGAGCTGACCGACCGGCAGATCGTATTGTCCGACGTCAGCCGCGGGGTCGGGCGGTTTGCGGTCGGTCTCGCCAAAAAGGCGGTGCTGGCCAACAGCTGCTGGAAAATTTTTGAGAAGATGACGGGAGAGGATGGTCTCGCCGCGGCGCTCTCCCCTGCCGAAAGCGCCGCGGCGCTGGCCGGGCAGCCGGCGGCGATGCTGTGGTTGGGGATGCTGGCGTTTATGCTCTATATCTATCTCGATTTTTCAGCGTATTCGGATATGGCGGTCGGCATGGGGCTGATGACCGGGTTCCATTACCGGGAGAATTTCGATTATCCCTACGCGTCCCGCTCGGTTTCCGAATTCTGGCGGCGGTGGCATATCTCACTCGGATCTTTCTTCCGGGACTATGTCTATATCCCGCTCGGCGGCTCCCGGAAAGGCAAAGGGCGGACGATGCTGAATCTGCTGATCGTCTGGGGGCTGACCGGATTCTGGCACGGGGCGTCCTGGAATTTCCTGCTCTGGGGATTGTATTTCTTCCTGTTCCTCGCCGTTGAAAAATTATTTTTGGGGGACTGGCTGCAAAAAATCCCCCGGGTGTTTTCCCATATCTATCTGCTGGCGGCAGTCTTTTTCGGCTGGATCCTGTTCCAGTTCCGGGATACCGCGGTAATCTGGACCATCGTGAAGGGGATGTTCGGCGCCAACGGCAACCCGTTTTCCTCTTTTGAGACCTCGGTGGCGTGGCAGAACAATATCTTTTTGCTGATAACGGCAATCATCGCCGTCACCCCGCTGGCCCGGAACCTCGGCGCGTATATGCAGACCCGGGCGGAAAACGGGCGGCTGATCAAAACCCATACGGCCGCCCAGACGGCGCTGCCGGTGCTGCTGATGCTGCTGGCCACCTTCGCGCTGGTGGGGAACAGCTATCATCCGTTTTTATATTTTCAATTTTGAGGTGGATGCTTTATGAAAAACAAATTTTCAGAAAACTTAAAATTTTCCCCGGCGCTGCTGGCCCGCAACTGCGAGCTGCGGTATCCGCTGTATAAGGTTATTGCGTTTTATACGGTTTTGTTTGCCGGTTTTATCGCCGGGATGTTTTTGATCCCCTGGCGGCCGGTCAAGTCGGAGAGCGAAAACCGGATGTTGCAGGAATTTCCCGCTTTTTCTTTTGATAAAGTGCTGAACGGCTCATATACCCGGGATATCACCCTCTGGTTTTCGGATACCTTTCCGCTGCGGGAGCGGATGGTGGAGATGAACGGCCGGCTGCAGGGCTTATATGGGCTGAATCCGGTGGAGGTCCACGGGGATATCGGCACCGGCGACGACATCCCGGATCCCGCCCGCCCCACCCCTTCGGCACCGGCCAAAACGACCGAGGCGACCGGTACCACTATCTCTGAGACGACGGCAACCACCCAGCAGCAAACCACCGCGACCGAGCCGCAGCAAACCACCGCGGCAAATGAAGAGCCGATCGAAGTGGGCACCATCGGCGCGGTATTGGTGGCCGGCGACGCGGCTTATGAATATTATAACTTCAACCGCTCCACCGCCGACAAATATATCGAAACGGTCAATGCCGCCGCCGCAAAGCTCGCCGGAACCGCCCAGGTCTATTCGGTGATCGCGCCGCTGAGTATCGACATCACGCTGCGGGACGATCTGCGGGCCAAGGTCACCTCCTCCGACGACCAGCAGAAGGCGCTGAACTATATCTTCGGTTCAATGAGCGAGCAGGTCCGGACGGCTAACCCCTACGACACCCTGCGGGCCCACCGGGACGAATACCTCTACTTCCGCACCGACCACCACTGGACCGCCCGGGGCGCGTATTACGCCTACGCCGAATTCTGCAAACAGAAGGGGACTTTTGCGCCGGATCTGAGTATGTATGAAACCATTGAATTTCCCGGCTTCCTCGGCTCCTTTTATTCCAACACCGGGAAAAATCCCAAATTGGGCGACAATCCCGATACCGTCGTCGCCTATCTGCCGCTGGCCGAGACGGATTTTGTTTTCACCGATACCAACGGCAGCAAGACCGACTGGATGGTGATCCAGGATGTGTCCAACTGGAACGCCTCCAGCAAATACAACTGCTTCATCGCCGGCGACCAGCCCTATTCGCTGATCACCAACAAGGAGAAAACCGACGGGTCGGCCTGCGTCATCGTCAAGGAGAGCTTCGGAAACGCCTTCGCGCCGTTCCTGATCACCCATTACCAGTATGTCCACATCGTGGATTACCGGTATTTTAAGAGCAACCTGATCTCCTTCGTCACCGACAACGGGATCACCGACGTGCTGTTCGTCAACAACGTCTCGGCCACCCGGAACGCCGGCCTGATCGACAAGCTGAGTTTGTTAGTCAATTGAGTTGGAAATCCCACTGTCATACCCCGCGAAACTTATGAATAAAGGACGGGAAACATCATGCTGGAAGTCAACACCATCCTCGACGGGCGGTATAAAATCCTGAATGTCATCGGCAAAGGCGGGACCAGCTGCGTCTATCTGGCGGAAAATCTGCGGCTGCATAATTATTGCGCGCTGAAAGAGGTCTACAAGAACAACTCCGGATTGATCGGCGGGACGCGGGGCGGGCTGATCGCCGAGGCGGCGATACTGATCCGGCTCCGGCATACCGGATTGCCGGTTATTCACGACATTTTCGAGGACGACCGGTCTTATTTTGTAGTCATGGAATACATCGAGGGCCATTCGCTGAACAGGATATTGGAAACCGCCGGCCCCCGGCCGGAGGCCGACGTGATCCGCTGGGGCCGCCAGCTCTGCGGCGTGCTGCAATACCTGCACACCCAGCCCCAGCCGATCATTTACCGGGACATGAAACCCGGCAACATCATGCTGAAAAACGACGGCAACGTGACGTTGATCGATTTCGGCGCGGCGCGGGAATATAAGACAGCCGGCACCGGCGACACCGCGTATCTCGGAACCCACGGATACGCCGCGCCGGAGCAGTACGGCAGCGGGCAGACCGACGCCCGGACCGATATCTACTACCTCGGGATGACGCTGTATCATCTGGCGACCGGTCGCGATCCCCGCCTGCCGCCATATAAAATACAGCCGATCCGGGAGATCGATCCATATCTGTCGAAAAAATTGGAGCGGGTGATCCAAAAATGTACCCAGCCGGATCCGGGAACCCGGTATCAGACGGCGGAGGAGTTGTCGCGGGAGTTGAACCGGCTGCCGCTGCCGAAAGGGGTAAGGCCACAAGGTGTTTCTGTTCCGGAGAGCGAACCGGAAAGAGATATTACCGGTGAGCTTACTAAGTTTAATAAAATCCAGGCAAAAATCGAAACGGAGGCTTTGCCTGAGGAGGAGCCGGCGCTATTTGAAGAGGAAGAACCCGAAGAATGGGAAACCACGTTGTGGGAAGAGGAGATGGTTGAAGAAACAGCGGAACCCGGAGAGGAACCGCGGCGCAAAAAGAAAATGATCAGACTGATCAGTGCGGCGTGTCTGATGGTTGTGGTGATGCTGATGGGGGGGATAGAACTTGGCTTCATTCCGCCAATAGATGGATTGCGTTATTTTATCTTTTTATTCTCTTTATATGGTACTATTGCCATCATACATAAAATATAGCGTCTGCGCCAAGGGAAAAGCAACTTTTTCAGCATATTCCTCGGCTGACATTTTTTGGAATCGTCTATTTTTCCGCCCGTGAAATATTCCCTCGGTTGAATTTAGTTGATTGTAAGGGCGGCCAACCCCTTGCCCCCTTGTTAAGAGAAAGACGGAAATATGTATCATTTCAATTGCCCTGCCCCGCACAGCCCACATAGCCCGCCTACCCCGCCCACAACTAAAAAAATTTGATTTTTCCCGTCACATATGCTATACTAACCATACCACAAAGGGGGAATTTGACCGGATGGTATTTTCGAGCTTGGAATTCCTGTATTTTTATCTGCCCGCGACGCTGCTGATGTATTACATCGTGCCGGCGCGGTATCTGCAGCTCCGCAATGTGGTCCTCTTCCTGACCGGTCTGGTTTTTTACGGCTGGGGCGAACCGGTCTATGTGTTCCTGATGCTGTTCACAATTTTTGTGGACTATCTCGGCGGCTATTACGTCGACCGCTTCCGGCGGTCCGGAGAAGAATGCCGGGCCAAAGCCGCCCTTGTCATCAGCATTGTCATCAACATCGGCATCCTCGGCTTTTTCAAATACTACGACTTCTTTGTCTCCAACCTGCGGCATATCCCGGGGCTGGAAAATCTGCCGCTGTTGAATTTGGGACTGCCGATCGGCATCTCCTTTTATACCTTCCAGGCGCTGTCCTACGTCATCGACGTCTACCGCCGGGACGCCAATGTCCAGAAAAATTTCACCTCGGTCGGCGCCTATGTGGTGTTGTTCCCCCAATTGATCGCCGGCCCGATCGTCCGGTATTTCGACATCGACGAGATGATGCGCGACCGCAGGGAAACCGTTGCCCTGTTCGCTTCGGGGGTACGCACCTTTATCGCCGGTTTGGCCAAGAAGGTTATCTTCGCCAACCTCGCCGGCGAGCTGTGGGCCGTGTTCCGGGACGCGCCGGAGAATAACCGTACCGTCGTCGGGTGCTGGATCGGATTGATTTGCTACGGTTTCCAAATCTATTTTGACTTTTCCGCCTACTCGGATATGGCGGTCGGCCTCGGCAAGATGGTCGGCTTCAAATTCCTCGAAAATTTCAACTATCCTTACATATCCAAAAGCATCACCGAATTCTGGCGCCGGTGGCACATGTCCCTCTCCACCTGGTTCCGGGAATATGTCTATTTCCCCCTCGGCGGCAGCCGGAAGGGTACCGGCCGCACCTATGTCAACATTTTAATCGTCTGGTTCCTGACCGGTTTTTGGCACGGCGCAAGCTGGAACTATATCCTTTGGGGGATGTATTACTGCGTTCTGCTGATCATCGAAAAGGCTTTCCTGTTAAAATTGTTGGAAAAAGTTCCGGCGGTTTTCCGGCATATCTATACCCTTTTCTTCGTCCTGTTCGGCTGGCTGCTGTTCGTTTTTGAGGATTTGGGCGCAGGTATGGTCTGGCTCGGCAACATGTTCGGGTCGGGGGTGTCATTCATCTCACAGGAGACGATATATCACTTGACACGGAATCTGCTCTTCTTCGCTGTTATGATTATCGCGGCCACTCCGCTGCCGAAAAAGCTGTTCTATTCCCGCTACGCCGGATCCCCTGTCCTCCGGAACGCCGCCTGTGCGGCCTGCGCGCTGCTGCTTATCCTCTGCACCGCTTATCCCGTTGATTCTTCATTCAATCCGTTTTTGTATTTTAGATTTTAACGCGGGGAGGGTAATATATCATGGAAAATAAGGAATTATTGGATAAACGCCCCGAAAAAACTACCGAACAGGATGCGTTATTAGAGATCCAGATGCAGACCGCAAAGCAGTCGCGGATCACCGATATTCTGACCATTATCGCCTTCTTATTGGTGATTTTCGGATTCGGCATCGCCGTCTATCTCAAGCCCGCGGATACCTTTTCCGACCAGGAAAACCGGATGCTGCAGCAGTTCCCCGATATCTCGTCTGAATTTGAGGGCAGCCTTCTGGAGCGGATCCAGCAGGGAAAATTCTTAGACCGGCTTATCGAGGGCCGTTTCACCGCGGATATCGCCGGCTTCTACGCCGACCAGTTCCCCGTCCGCAACTTTTTTGTCGGGCTGAAGGGGATGTCGGAGATCGGGCTGCTGAAAAAAGAGAACAACGACGTCGTGCTGGGCTCCGGCGGGTATATCGTCAAGCGGGAGCCGTACCCGGACTATGATATTTTAGAAACCAATCTGGACAATCTGGAAAAATTCGCTTCGGCGATGGAGGCGCGGGGGATCCCGTTCACCCTCGCGGCGGCCGGGCGGCCGATGGATGTGCTGGGCAGGTATCTGCCGGCAAATTTCCCGGATACGCATGACTTCTGGGAACATTTTCACGACCAGACCGCCATCCGTCCGGCGCTGCGTTTCCTCAATTTGCTGGAACCGCTCAGGCTCGAGACCGAGAGCAGCGGCGACGGGCAGTATTATTACAAAACCGACCACCACTGGACGACGCTGGGCGCGTATTATGCTTACGCGGAAATCATGAAATCCTTCGGGGAAGAACCCCGGCCGCTCTCCGCCTTTACGGTGGAGGAGGTTTCCGACGCCTTTTACGGCACCACCTGGTCCAGCGCGGGGATGAAATGGATCCAGCCCGATACCATGTACTATTTCCGCTACCCGGGCGATGACAGCGACTATATCACCACCATCCGCGATTCCGGCGAGAGCTATCCCGGATTTTATAACCGGTCCTGGTTGGAGAAAAAAGATAAATACAGCTCCTTCATCGGCGGCACGACCAGCGGCAACAACGGCTGGGTCAGCGTTAATAAGAAAATTGCCGACAACGCGGATGGGGGGCCGGTGGAAGATCGTGAACGGCTGCTGCTGATCAAGGACAGCTTCGCCCACGCGGTGGTGCCGTTCTTAGCCTATCATTACGATCTCGAGATCATCGATCTGCGCTATTTTAAGGATTCAGCCGCTAAAATCGTCGAGGAAAAAAACATCAGCCGGGTGCTGGTGCTGGAGCATATCGGGAGCTATGCCGACGGCAATATTTTCGGGATTCTAAACTTTGGTTTATAAAATAAACTACGGTTTATAAAATCATAAAAAGGAGAAACATCATGAACTTCTGGAACAAACTGCACCGGAGAACCGCGTTTTTTCTCGCATTGGTTACCCTGTTAAGCCTGCTGGCCGCCTGCGGAGGAAAAAACAATTCTTCCGTATCCGGCGGCGGCGTCAACCCCGCCGCCTATTCCGCCAAAGCGGTGGCGGACACCATTCTGGCGGTGTTTGACCCGGCAGCCGTCCCGGATCTGAAAGAGTATTTTCCCGGAACCGCGGATCCCGCCTACATAGGATATCTGATCAACGGCAATTATGAGGAATTGGCAGAAATGGCCGACGTATTGGATTTCGCCATCTATTTTGCCGACGGGCACTATGTGTTTGAGGTGGACGTCTTCAAATTCGAGGACGCCGAAAAGGCCTCCGCCGTCAAAAAATTGCTGGAAGACCGTCTCGCTTATGTGAAACAGATGAGCGGCAATGTCGGGCTGTATAATCCCGAGCAGATGCCGATCCTCGACAGCGCGCAGGTGATCGAGACCGATAATTTTATTGTGCTGCTGGCCACCCCCGACAACACTAAGGCAAAGGGGGTTGTGGACGATATTATGTCGGGCAATGTGATCCCGGCGGAAGCCGGCGAAGAGCCGCCGCCGACTACCAGTATCTTTGTTGACGACCAGGGCTCGACACAGGTGATAACTGCGCCGCCGACCACGACTATAGCTACCACCACCGGCCCGCCGCCGACTACCAGTATTTTTGTAGACGAGAAGGGCTCGACACAGATTATAACCCAACCGCCGACCACCACCGTGGCCACCACCACCGGCCCGCCGCCAACCACCAGCATATTTGTGGACGCAAAAGGCTCGACACAGATTATCACCCAACCGCCGACCACGACGGTCAGGACAACGTCCACCTCCCGGCAGCAGACGACTGCTTCTACCGCCAAACAGCAGACGACTGCTACCACCAAATCCCAGACGACTGCAACCACCAAACCACCGGTGACAACTGCAACCACCAAGCCGCCGACCACCACGGCCACTCTGCCGCAGACCGACTTTATCTCCCTGACCATCTGCAAAAACAGCCGCAATAACCATGTGATTATCGGCGGTTCATGCGAACCCGGATCGGCCATCACGGTGACCGGCGGCGCTTCCACCATTACGACCAATTCCGATTTCGGCAATTTCATCGTGGAAGTTCCGATCAAAAACGGTACCACCACCCTGTCTATTATCGCGGTTGTCCCCGGGAAATCCCCCAGTGACACCGAAACTGTCACGGTCAAATCGCAAACCAACGTCAATCTCTGGGAGCAGCACGGTATCTGCGCCACCATCGTCGGCGCCGAGTCGTTCTGCTATTTTGTAGATAACAAAGCGGATTATGAGAGAACCAACCTGATCAACCAGACCCAGATCAATCAATTGAAGGATAAAACCCAGAAACGCCTCAACGACCTGAAAGCCAAAGGCTGCAACGCCGAAATCATCTATTTCATCATCCCCAATCCCACCGAAATCTATCCTGAGGTAGTGACGAGCGAATGGAAGCGCGGCAACACCTCCAACAGCCTTCTCCGCCAGTTTTCTCAGGCTGTCCGCGACGGCGGCGGAACGGTCATTGATCTGACCAATACCTTTATGGCCCGGAAAAACGATAGCTATAAGCTCTATCATAAGACCGACTCCCACTGGACCGAATACGGCGCGCTGATAGGTTATGAGGAGCTGATGAAGCATATCGGCGGCAAATACCCCGCCGCCAGTCCCCGCCCCCGTTCGGATTTCACCATTTCCAACAAACAGCGGAGCATGGGCGATATCTGGATGATGTTCAATCTGGATAACCAGAGATCGTCACTGAGGGAAACCACCGCTTTTGTGGATTTCAAATTCGTCCCGCCCGGCGGCCGCCACAATGTCTATATGGGGAATAACATTTCGATCGACCACGCAGTAGTAGGCAACGAACACTCCACTAACGCCAGCGGCAGCGGACTCCCGTCGGCCTATATTTTCCGGGATTCCTTCGGCGGCCCCTTCTATGATTTCCTCACCGACCGTTTTTCGTCGGCCTATTGGCGTGAATGGGGCAAATACAGCTTTAATCTCGACGATATCGCCGCCCGGAACCCCAACTATATCATCTACACCATCACCGAGCGCAATATCAGAAATATCATTTGGGAATAATGGGGCGCACGGGGTGCACTATAGGTTTTATCAAACTGGGTCAGTGCTGTGGTGTGCACCCCCGAAGAACGCTTCGCGTTCTTCCTTAGCGGCATGATTATCTTTTCTTGAGTGGGTTCATAGCAAATTAAAAAAGTTTACCTCCGTGGGAATTGCCGGAGGTAAACTTTTTTTGTGTTTCTGTTCAGCGATGTTCTTGCCGGATCATCAGTCTGACCGATTCTACCGCCGTTTTGATGGCGTCGGTGCTGTCACGGACATGTGGGTTGGGTAAGCCGCGCCGTTCCCGTTCCTGATTCCATATCACGCTGCATACGCAGCCCGCCCGGGCGCCGAGGATCTGGGAAGTAATATACAGCGCCGCGCTCTCCATCTCCGACGCGAGGGCGCCGGCCATGATCCAGGCCCGCCATTTATCGGTCAGCTCACAGCCTGCCGGCATCCGGTCGGGGCTGTGCTGGCCATAGAATGAATCCTTGCAGTGCACGATGCCCGCGTGCCAGCTGAAGCCGAGATTTTTAGCGGCCTGTATCAGCGCGTTGACGGCGTCGATATGGGCGACGGCGGGAAACTCTAACGGTACATATTCCCGGGTAGTTCCCTCCATCCGGATCGCCCCGGTGGCGATAACAATGTCTCCGCCGGCCACCTGTTCCGCCATCCCGCCGCAGGTGCCGACCCGGATGAAATTCCGTATGCCGGTCTGATACAATTCCTCCACAGCGATCGCCGTTGACGGTCCGCCCATCCCGGTGGACATGACCATGACGGATTCACCCTCTATCTCGCCGATCCAGGCGGTATATTCCCGGTTCCGGTGGAAGAACCGCGGGTTTTCTAAATAAGCGGCAATCTTTTCCACCCGTCCCGGATCCCCCGGCAGGATCGCGTACCGGGCGCCGTGGGATTCGTCAAAATCAATATGATACATCTTCGGCATAGTGAGCCTCCTCGTAAAACTTATCCCGAGAGATTCGCCGGCCCGAAACCGGAGGGAAGCAGCTCCCGCAGCAGCGTCGTTTTATATTTGTCTTCCCCGGCGGCGGTGATAACAGTAAAGGTTTCCGGGCTGCAAAATTCCATCATCACCTGGCGGCAGACGCCGCAGGGAAAAACAAATTCCGGAACGCCGTTCCGTTTCCATCCCACGACAGCGAGCGCGATGAATTCCCGTTCACCGGCGGCGGCCGCCGTAAAAAAAGCGGTCCGCTCGGCGCAGTTGGTCGGCGTGTATGCCGCGTTTTCGATATTGCAGCCCCGATAGATTTTCCCGCCGGCGGTCAGCAGTGCCGCCCCGACTAAAAAGTCAGAATAGGGCGCGTAGGCGTTTTCCCGGGCGATAATCGCCTCACGGATTAATGTTTTGCAGTCAATATTCAATATCCTTCACCGGGTTTTCCACTTAAAATTTTTACGGCGGAGCTTGTCCCTATCCGGTCACAGCCTGCCCGGATAAAATCCACCATATCCTGACGGGTACGGATCCCGCCCGCCGCTTTGATTTTTATATTCGGGCCGATATGCTCCTTAAAAAGCAGGATATCCTCCATCGCCGCGCCCGCCGTTCCGAACCCGGTGGAAGTTTTGATATAATCCGCTCCCGCTTCGGTTACACAGGAACAGAGGGTTATTTTTTCTTCCCGGGTAAGATAACAGGTTTCGATGATAACTTTCAAAATCAGACTGCCGCAGAGTTGTTTGACCGCCCGAATATCGGCGGTGACCCGGTCGAAATCTCGGTTTTTTACGTCGCCGAGATTGACCGCCATATCCAGCTCATTTGCGCCGTCCTGTATCGCCGCCGCGGTTTCCAACAGCTTCGCTTCGGTGACCGTATAGCCGAGAGGGAATCCGATAACGGTACAGATGTTGATTTCCGGAAAGGATTGTGATATTCTTTTTATATAAGACGGAGGTACACAAACCGACGCGGTTTGAAAGTGGATTGCCTCCCGGCATAATGTGTCAATTTCATCCCACGCCGCCGCAGCTTTAAGCAGGGTATGGTCAATGCGTGAAAAGATCTCCGAATTATCCATAAACACCTCACCTGTTTCCTTAATAAAGAGGTTTTCACTCCAGGGCAAGCCCCGCGGTATTCACCTCTTTGTTGACTTCGCTCGTTCGGTCATGGCGCTGAAGCGCCGCGACTCTCACTTCGCTCGTCAATAACCTTATATCTGCATTATAACAGACCTTTTTTGAAAATCAAGAAAAATTCTTCTATTTGATACAGAAAGAAGGGTATGATATGCCGAAACGGATCATTCTGATCGTATTGGACAGCGCGGGGATCGGTTTTTTGCCGGATGCCGCCCTGTTTGGCGACGCCGGCGCCAACACCATAGGCAATATCATCAAAAACGGCGGTTTAACTGTCCCTCATCTGGAACAGCTCGGCCTTTTCGCCATCGGCGGGACCGGATTTACGAGAGCGTCCGCCCGTGCCATCACCGGCGCCTTCGGCAAATGCGTTTCGGCGGGACAGGCAAAGGACACCACCTCCGGCCACTGGGAGATGGCGGGGTATATCCGGCCGGAACCCTTCCGCACCTTTCCGGATGGTTTTCCGCCGGAACTCATCGCCGAATTCCAAAAGCGCTCCAGCCGGGGCATCCTCGGCAACTGCGTCGCGTCGGGGACCGAAATTATCCGCCAGTTGGGGGACGAGCACGTCGCCACCGGCAAGCTGATCGTCTACACCTCCGCCGACAGCGTATTCCAGATCGCCGCCCATGAGCAGGTGGTCCCGCTCGAGGAATTGTATGCGGTTTGCGAAACCGCCCGGGAACTTCTCACCGGCGAGTGGGCGACCGGCCGGGTTATCGCCCGCCCGTTTCTTGGCGCGGACGGACAGTATACCCGGACCGGCAACCGCCGGGATTACGCCGTCGCGCCGGAGCAGGATACCGTCTTAGACGCACTTGTCCGGGCCGGCCGGGAGGTCAGCGCGGTCGGCAAAATCGAGGATATTTTCTGCGGGAGAGGGATCACCCGCTCCTTCCATACCACAAACAACCGCGACGGCATCGACCAGACCGCCCGGCTGATCCGGGAAGAAAACAGCGGACTGATCTTCACCAATCTGGTGGATTTCGACATGCTCTACGGCCACCGGAACGATGTCGACGGCTATCGAAAGGCGCTGGAATATTTTGATACGCGGCTGCCGGAACTCCTCTCGGCGCTGAAGTCCGACGATCTGCTGATGATCACCGCCGACCACGGCTGCGATCCCACCTTCCTCGGCACCGACCACACCCGGGAATATGTGCCGCTGCTGATCGCCGGCGCCCGGGTAAAAAGCGGCGCCGATATCGGCACCCGCGCCACCTTGGCGGATATCGCCGCCAGTGTCGCGGAATATCACGGGATCTTCGAGACCGGGGGCGTTGACAAATGGCCGGTGGGGAGCAGTTTTATTGACGAAATATTGCCGGGATAAACACGAATTAGCCGATATCCTTTGCAAATAACTCATATTTTTTCAATATCGGCATAAAATCGTCTCTTTCGCGTAATTCATTAAACCACGGATTATTTTTGTACCATTCCAATTGCCGCTTGACTGTATTCCATTTCCCATTTTCAATATTTCCCCATTGCATGGCAATACCGTCTTTTAACTGCCCGCCATTCTGTAAAATCTGCCGGTCAGAAGCGATAAAATCATCGAACATGACCGCATATTTCAAGGCCAAATCAAAATAGTGTACCGTTTTATCGAATTTATTTTGGCGGTAGCAATGACACCCCATTTCATTATAGACCGTAAAAATGATATGATGCAGCGGCTCATACTCTGTTTCATCGCATATTTTCAACAAATATTCAATGATCCGGTTCGCCGCGCTTTCCTTCTCGTCAAACGGTTTGCCGGAAAACCAGATGATTTTTCCCAATTTGTTGATGGCGAAATCAGATAATACAAAAAAATTATAATGAATCCAGTACCGCCATTCATCTGTTGTTTTTTCAAAAAGCTGCTCGCATTTTTGATATCGTGAAACAGACCAATCCGGCAATCGGTCCAGCAATTCGAGCGCTTTGTCAACATTTCCCTGTGCTTTATTGACTTTGGCGAGAATATCCACGGCATTATACCGTATATCGTCAGCGGTACATTCCTCTAAAATTCTTTCGCATAAACCCGTTAACTCCGCTGCACGGGAGGCCACAACCTCCGGTTGGTTATCCGCATTGCCGCCGCTAATCAACTGCATATACCCGTTGATTATACGAAAGTCGTCAGGATACTTCTTGTGGGCTTTTGTCATCAACTCGGTAGCCTCGTCCCATCTCCCCTGCATCAATAGCAATTGATTGCCGTTTAAATACTCTTTGATTTTCGCTTCCTTTTTTGCTGTATCTAAACCAAGTAATTCGTCGGCTGACACGTTAAAATAACTTGCCAGAGGTAGAATCATCGTAATGTCGGGCAAGGTTTCGCCGCGCTCCCATTTTGACACCGCCTGTGTGCTGACGCCCAAATACTCCGCTAATTTTTCCTGTGTGATATTTTTCCCGCGCCGCAGCCTTTTTATGTTTTGATTGATATACATTTCCACCGCTCCTTAAAATATAAGTAAACAAGCTTGCTTCCATATATAAGGGTACAATAATTCTCAACGTAGCGCAAGAACCTGTTAAGTTATTCGATTAACCTGTCGGTTTAATTTTTACAACTGCATGATTATATTATAAGGAAGGTATCACTCATGAACATCCCCACCCCCCACATCAACGCCAAAAGCCCCGACGAGATCGCCAAAACGGTCCTAATGCCCGGCGATCCGCTCCGGGCAAAATTCATTGCCGAAAATTTTCTCACCGACGTGACTCAGTATAACGCGGTCCGCGGGATGCTGGGCTTCACCGGCGTCTACAGCGGCAAACGGGTCTCGGTTCAGGGTTCGGGCATGGGTATGCCCTCCATGGGCATTTATTCCTACGAATTGTTCCACTATTACGGGGTCGAAAACATCATCCGGGTCGGCACCGCCGGCGGGATCCGTTCGGATGTGAAGATCCGGGATATCATCTTCGGCATGGGAGCCAGCACCAATTCGGATTTCGCCCGGCAATATAATCTGCCCGGCACTTTTGCCCCCCTCGCCGATTTCGGACTGCTCCGGACGGCGGTCGCATGTGCCGAGCGGCGGGAGCTGGCTTACCGGGTCGGGAATATTCTGTCCAGCGATACTTTTTATGCCGACAACCCGGAACAGGCCGCCAACTGGCAGAAGATGGGGATCCTCGCGGTGGAGATGGAAGCGGCAGCGCTGTTTATGAACGCCGCCCGGCTCGGGAAAAAAGCCCTCTGTATCCTCACGGTTTCAGACGTTCCTGGGGAAGCCACCAGCGCAAAGGAACGGGAAAAAGCCTTTACCGATATGATGCTGGCGGCGTTAGATACGGCGGCGGCAATGTAATTTGGCCGCGCAACAGAAGATAGAAACCCCGCCTGCATCGTTGATACAGACGGGTTTCTTCGTTACTGGGATGGGAGGAATCGAACCTTCACGGGCAGAGTCAAAGTCGCGGATTTAGTTCACTCGGCACTCGGCTCTCCCAAAAAGTGAGGCATACCAATGCCTGACGGGTCTTTTTGAAAACGCCAAATTAGGTTTTCTACCTATTTGAGTACCAGATTCGGATTTTTACTCAAAGCCATTATAGTTAAATATTTTGTTTTGTCAAGTTCTTGGCAAATTTGAGTTACCCCAAAAATAAAAACACAAGACCGCCGAAGTAAGGAAGGGAGGCAAAATTGCACCGGAGAAGGTTGTGATGTTGAAAAATAGCGCGAGCTTTGAAACAGATGAAAACAGCCAAACAGTACGGTATAATGGGAATGACCAAACCCCCAAAAACCAAACAAGAAAGGCTGTCTTACATGAACCATTATACCAAACTCGCATGGTGTTTGAAAAGAGAAATTTTAAAATTCGGCGAAAAAATTTGCGCCGGAATTGGTCGCCCGGAGAAAAAGTTGGTAATCAGCCTGCTTTATGGGATTGCAGAGTCCGGGAGTTGCCATCTGAGCAAAATCGGACGGGCGTTGAGAGAAAGGATCAAGCTCAAAAAAACGATAGAACGTTTGTCGCGCGGATTGCGGGATTTTTCACGGGAAGAACAACAACAATTGTTGGATAACTATACCCAAACAGTCAAAAGCCATGCCGATAACTGGACAGTGTTTGTGATAGATCTGTCGGATGTGACCAAGCCATACAGCCACGCGCTGGAGGGGCCGGGACGGCAGCACGGGCGAGCTTGAAAAAGGATATTGGACGCTGGAGATCGCCGCGCTGACGGCGCAGACCAAGACGCTGCTACCGGTATATGACCGGGTATATTCCGCTGCGGAGGATGGATTCATCAGCGAAAATGATGAAGTGTTGAAAGGTTTGCGATATCTGAGCGAAACCTTCGGAAAAGGCGGTATACGGACGCTGGACAGAGGTTTCGATGCGTTGACATATTACGAATACTTCTTGAAAGCGCAGGAAAAGTTCATCATCCGGGCGACCAAAAACCGTCATGTCCGGTACAAGGATGAAGCCCGGAATATTTTGGAGGTCGCCAATCAATTTAAGGGTAAATACCGTATTGATTTCAAAGATAGAAAAGGGAAAGCAATATCTTGCAAAACGTCGATCATCCCTGTATCTTTACCGAAATATCCGCATATTCCCATGAATCTTGTATAGTCGTTTCACCCCAAAACTGTCCCATATTTACGAGGATTTTTTTGTTCCCGCAAGGATAAAAGCGCAGGAATACTTGCGTATGGTGAGCATTTTAGACGTAGCGGGAGCGGAAAAAAACCGTAAAGATGGAACAGTTTTGGGGTGGAACGACTATAGTTGTTTACGGTTTGGGGAAAGACCCGATGTTGTTGTTGACCAATTTGAAAAGCGATGACCCGCGGTTGGCAAACAGCGTTACCGAAGTTTATCTCATGCGGTGGCGGATCGAGGAATATTTCCGCTTCAAAAAACAGCAATATGCTTTTGAGGATTTTCGGGTACGGTCACTCAACTCGATCAGGACGCTGCACCGGGTTTTGTCATTGCTTGCCGGGATGATCTGTATGCTTTCGGAAAAGCGGGAAGAAAGCGTTTTTGTGATGAAATTGATTGCCGCATCACGGCGTATTTTTCATCCGAAACCCGAAAAAGCCAAACGGAAATTTATGCATTATGCCATCGCCGACGGTTTCTTCATCGTTTTGCGAAGTTGCACCGCAAGCTTTCTTTCTTTTCTCGCGCCGCCCACGCCTTCGCCGCAATTGTCGTTCTTT
>WRDE01000001.1 GCA_009783605.1 Oscillospiraceae bacterium | reverse complement strand
GCTTGGTCTGTTTATTGGTGAGCGAGATATACCCAAACAGCAGCCCGATCAACCCCATAATGAGGTAAACCGGCAGCCCCCAGTAATCGAATTCCACGATTGGTCGCAGCATGGCCAAATTCTCCCGAAAATGACATAATTTTTCATATCAGTATAGCATAATAATATATAAAATACAATATTTTTTTGAAAATTGTGGTTGGGTATGGTATACTGATTGCAATATACGGAAAGCAGGAGGCTATATGTCCCATCCGAAACTGACCGATATCGCCTATCTGCGGGGACTGCTGGACCGTCACGGGTTCGCTTTTTCCAAAAAGCTGGGGCAGAATTTTCTCGTCAACCCGAGCGTCTGTCCGCGGATGGCGGAAGCCTGCGGCGCGGCGGCGGATACCGGTGTACTGGAGATCGGACCGGGGGTCGGGGTGTTGACCCGGGAGCTGGCCTCCCGGGCCGGCAAGGTGGCGGCTATCGAGTTGGACCGCCGGCTGCTGCCGGTATTAGACGAGACGCTGGCCGGACAGGGGAATGTTGAGATTATTCAGGGAGACGCGCTGAAATTGGATCTGCGGCGGATTATTGCCGAACGGTTTCCCGGGATGCCGGTGTCGGTCTGCGCCAACCTGCCTTACTATATCACCTCGCCGCTGATCATGGCGCTGCTGGAGCAGCGGCTGCCGGTCAGGTCAATCACCGTGATGGTACAAAAGGAGGCTGCCGACCGGCTCTGTGCCGCGCCCGGCACCCGTGCCTGCGGCGCCGTCTCGCTGGCGGTGTCGTATTTTTCCGAGCCGGAGATATTGTTTTCGGTTTCCCGGGGCAGCTTTCTGCCGGCCCCGGCCGTCGACAGCAGCGTGATCCGGCTGACGGTGAAGCCGCCGCGGGCAGAGGAAGCGGCAGCTAACGCCGCTGCGGATGAGCGGCGGCTGTTCGCGCTGATCCGCGCCGGATTCAACCAGCGGCGCAAAACATTGGTCAACGCGGCGGCGGCGGGCGGATTTGACAAGCAACGGCTGGCGGAAGTATTGGCGGCTCAGGACTTGCCCGTAAATATCCGGGCGGAAGCGCTGACGCTGGAGCAGTTTATCGCGGCGGCGAATGATACTAATTCTTTTTGAAAATCGTTGCGATGCTTTTCAAAAAGAATGGGTTCCGCTCCCTGCGGGGAGCGGGTTTTGCTTTCGGCAAAACGTACTAATAACGAATGTTTCTCATTCGTTATTAGTATGAATTGGGCGAATAGCCGCTTAACATTAATAGAATCAAAACAAAAAGGAGTTTACACCATGACAGTCCCCGAACGCTACGCCGCTCTCAAACAAAAGGTTACCGACCGGAAGGATTGTTTTGATCGGCTGATAACCTGCATAGAAAAAGAGACCGCGTGGCTCACCGCGCCGGCCTCCACCCGGTTCCATCTCTGCCGGGAGGGCGGGCTGCTGGAGCACAGCATCAACGTCGCCGAAACGCTGTTGAAGCTCAAGGCGCTGCTGGCGCCGGAGATTTCGGACGAGAGCTGCGTCATCGTCGGGCTGCTGCACGATTTGGGAAAAGCAGGGGTACCGGGTACCCCCCAATATCTGATCAACGAGCCAACCCCAAGACAGAAGCAGTACGGCTATCCCGCCACCTACCCTTACCGGTTCAACACCGATCTGACCTACCTGAGCGTTCCGGCCCGGAGCCTGTATCTGATCCTGCCATACATCCCGCTGACCGAAGCCGAAACCCAGGCCATCCTGTATCATGACGGCCAGTATGTGGAGGACAACCGCAGCGTCGCCGCCAAAGAGGAACGGCTGACCCTGCTGCTGCAATACGCGGATAACTGGAGCGGGTTTGCCATTGAGGTTGAAAAGTGAAAAGGTTCTACAAATAGAAAAGGCCGGCGTATGCCGGCCTTTTCTATTTGTATCGCCTATCAATTGATTTTAAGCTCCCCGATAAACGCCATATCCACCAACGAATGCGCCATAATTTTTGCGCCGGAGAAGGTATACAGCACATCTCCCGCATAGATACCGCGGGTGACGGCAATCTCCGATCCATAATAGTCCCAATAGGTATTATATGCGGCTCCCGCATGGGAGATTCTGCCTTTTTCGACAAAACCCTCTTCCATATCAATCGAGAAATACAGGAAACCCTGCCACCCCTCGCTGTATTCTTCCCTGCAAACCACCGCGGGGAAAGCGAAGATATTCTTTTCTTTCGAGAACAGCAGCGCTTTGTGGTTGTCCAACAGCTCGGAATACGAACCCCGCTTGCCGATGGCGGTGTTGAACAGTTCTTTTGGGTTGTGGAAATCCGACACATCGAACATGGCGATTTTTATGCCCTGTCTCAGTGCGAGATCTTTATCCACTTCCTCGGCATCCATCCCGAAACCGATGATGTGTGTCTCGTCATAGGGGTGCAGATAAGAGCTGTAGCCCGGGATCTTCAGCTCGCCCAGCACCTGCGGATTGGCGGGATCCTCCGCGTCGATGACGAACAGCGGATCCACCGTCCGGAAGGTGACCATATACACCTTCGGTCCGATAAACCGGACCGAATAGATCCGCTCGCCCGGGGCCAGCCCGGTCAGCTTGCCGATGATTTTCATATCCGGGCCGAGGATATACAGGTTGTTGGCAGAGTGATTTTCCCCGTCGGGCGACCATCTGTCGACGGTGGTGGCGATCCGGAAGTTGCCGGTATACGCGTCCATCGAGAACTGGTTGAGCACGTTGCCCGGGACCGTCCCCATCGCGTCGAAGAGGACTTCGCCGCCGTTGAGGGTGAATTTCGAGACGATGGTATCGCAGCTGCTTTGCCACCACTCTTCGCTGTCATAGCTGTATTTGACCCCGGCGATATAGATATTTTCGGCGTTGGCGTAGACGGTGTTGCCGTTGTTCAAAAAGATGTTGGTTTTGACCTCGGCATCCGGATTTTTGACGTCCATCCCGATAATGTATTGGAAAATGTTGTTGTCCTCCACTTCGGTGAAATACCGGATGGTGTCTAACGCGACCGCTTCCCAGCCGCCGTTTTCGGCCCTGCATTTGGGCAGCACCGATGCGATCGGGGGATATATCTCGTTGCCGAAAACGTCGGTTTCATACGGATAGTAATAGGTCCCTTTATACCCGATCACATACAGCAGATCCCCCACCTTGCGGGAGGTGCTGTAATAGCCGTCGAAGGAAAAATCCCGGGTCTGGCGGATATCCGCCCGGTCGGCCATGTCAAAAACGCGGACGCGGGTGGAATAGCTGTTATCATAATAATAGTATTGTCTTTTGTCGCTTTCACTGTTGTCCCATTCATACACAGTAAAGATCACGGTCAGGATATCGCCGTCCACATACATCTCAATCGGCGTTTCGGCGCGACTGTTGTTGGGGTTGTCCCAGTTGTCATATTTCATTTTGGTGACGATCGTCATATCCCGCGGATCGCGGATATCCGCGATATAGAGGCTGTTGTTGGCGAGGTAGTAAACGAATTCCCCGTCGGTCTTGATAATATCGGCCTCGTCCACCCCTTCCACCTGAAGATTGGTGGTGGAGTGGTCATCTTTGGCAGAGGAACTTCCTTTAGCTTCGTTGCTATTTTGACCGGTAGGCGGTGCGGATGCCGGCATCTCAGCGTCTTCGGCCATCTCGTCGCCCCCACCCAAGGAAAAAAACCTATTGCCGCCATAATAATTGTTCGACCCTTTCAGCAGTTTTTTCAGCGTAGCGGTATTCCCCACGGCGGCCACATTCATCGCGCCAAGGGAAGGACCGGGATCCTCTTCATCGTGCTGCCGCAGAATCGGGAAATAACCCAATCCCGCCGCGATAAGCGCAAAAGCGGCGGCAACGGCGGCGACATGGTAAATGATGGAACGACGTTTTTTGAATGCGGAATGCTGAGTGCTGAATGCTGAATGTTCGGTTGCAGTTTGTAACTCAGGCGGCTGGGCCGGCGCGGCTTTGTTAAAGAGGGCTTTTAGATGGGTTTTTATTGGTTTGTTCATGAGGATAGCTCCTTCCTTTCTGTAAAAAAGGGTGTTTTCAAAAGTTTCAAAAGCGCTTCTGTCAATATAACACCGGAACGGGCTAAAAAATTGGCACCGACTGATTGTATCGCAAAAAACAGATGCCCCTAATTATGCATTATGCATTATGAATTGTTAAGCTCTTTCTTCAATTTCTTCACCGCGTTTGAGTAAGTCCACAGCACCGTTCCATACGGTTTTCCCAGCATTTTGGCGATATCCGCATGTTTGACGTCGGATACCGCGTGGAGCGCGACAATCTGGCGTTCGGTCTGGTTCAGGGTTTTCAGCAGCTGGTCCAGCAGCACCCGGTTTTCGATCATTTCGGTCTGATCCTGCTCATATACCGCAGAGATGTCCTCTCCGGGATTGTCATCGGCAAACCGTTTCCCGCTCCGCAGCGTGTTCAGCGCCAGATTTTTGGCGATGGTGAGGATCCAGGCTTTCGGGTTGGTGCCCGGCTGATAGGTGCCGGCATACTGCCGGATCCGCAGAAAGGTATCCTGCAATACATCCTCGGCGGTGTGCCAGTTGCCGCAGAGGGAATAGGCAAATGAAAAGACGCCGCCCTTCATCAGCCGGTACAGCTCCTCAAAAGCGCCGTTATCCTCCTGACAGATCCGCCGGATCAGGGTTTCCAATGTTTGATTATCCATTATGTATCTCTCCTGTCGGGATGCATACAACAATACATAAGTATAACACATCAGCGGGTCATAATATTTGAATATTTTTTGCAAAGGTAACAAAATTGTAATTTGTATTCCGGAATGAAGTATGATACAGTATAGCTATGATGAAAGATTTTCTTCCCGAACCAAAAAAACGTTCCCCTCTCCGTCTCTGGGCAGGGAAACAGTATTATACGCTGAAAAGGTACCGGCTCTGGCTATTCGGCGGACTGCGGTTCGCCCGGCAATCCCCGCAGCCGCTGGCATATACCGTGTTTACCCATGCCACGCCGCTGCTGCGGAAGCTGAAGGATGTGGAGATGATCCTGCAATATAACAAGATCGTCAATCTCAAAATCGCGGTTAAAAAGTTAGACGGCATCACGCTGGCGCCGGGCGAAACCTTTTCCTATTGGAAAGCCATCGGCAGACCCGCCAAACGGAAGGGATATCTGAAAGGGATGGTGCTGCGGAACGGCGGGTTTTACGCGGCCACCGGCGGCGGGCTGTGCCAGCTGTCCAACCTGATTTTCTGGATGACTGCCCACACCCCGCTGACCGTGACCGAACGCCACCGCCACGGATATGACGTGTTCCCCGACGCCAGCCGCACCCAGCCATTCGGCAGCGGCGCCACCTGTTTTTACAACTACGGCGACCTGATGATCCGCAACGACACCCAACAGACCTTCCGGCTGCATATAGAGGTGGGAGAAAAAAACCTGACCGGCACATGGCAGTCGGACGCCCCGCCGGAGGTTACCTATCGGGTATATGAGCGGGAGCATATCATGAAACCCGAATGGTGGGGCGGATATACCCGGCACAATGTGCTGTTCCGCAAACAGTTTGACGCCGGCGGAATCGAAACAGCGGATGAATACCTGATTGAAAATCACGCGGTGATGAGCTACGCGCCGCTTCTGGAGAGTTCGGGGCTCGTGCGCTAAAGCGCGACATCGCCTGTTCGTTGATTCTACTCAACTGCGAACAACGCACAGGCGAAGTGCTTGGCAGACAAATCGTCGCGACCTGCGCGACCGCCGCATTTGCCACAGCGCTGTCCCCATTGTCTGCTGAATCAACAATCAGCGAACAGGCGCAGTCGCGGCTTTAGCCGCACAAGCCCCAATTACGAGCCCCGAACCCCACTCAAAAACGCTGCGGCGTTTTTTGGTGCGTCGCAGCGCTTTTGCTGTTAAAATAAAATTCCCGCCCGGCCCGAACCCCACTCAAAAACGCTGCGGCGTTTTTGGTACGTCGCAGCGCTTTTGCTGTTAAAATAAAATTCCCGCCCGGCCGTAAACTGTCCTCGATAACCTGCTACTAACGTAAGCAGGGTGGGTGCCTGCCCGCTGTTTTCTCGCTCCCTTCGTCCGCAGAAAGTCATGCTTCCCGCGGGAGGTCTGCAGTCCCACAGCGGAGCCAAGCTCCCGAATTCCAAGTGTAGTAGGGTTATTGGACAGCGGTCCGCGAACCGCGCAGGAAACCGAGCCGCACAAACGCCTGGCTGCCCGTTCCGGCGTGTATAAGCCAATACCGGGCGTTTGTTATTGACGCCGCCGCGTCTGGGTGAAAGTCAATAAAGCGCTAATTAAAATGGATGTTTCGCGTTTTTTGGTGCGCCGCCGCGTCTAAAATCCCACTCACAAACGCCTGGCTGCCTGTTCCGGCGTGTATAAGCCAATACCAGGCGTTTGTTATTGACGCCGCCGCGTCTGGGTGAAAGTCAATAAAGCGCTGATCAGAATGGAAATTCCGCGTTTTTTGGTGCGCCGCCGTATCTGGATGAAAACCAATTTTCAATTCTCAATTTTCAATTGTGTTTACTCCACCAGATCAATCTCATACAGTTCTTTTAGCCGTTCTTCAAACAGCTCTGCTATCTCGTCGAATTCGTCGTCTTCTTCGATGGTTTCGAGCACCTCTTCGCCGTTCTCGTCCACGACTTTGAGAATGACTAATTCCCCGTCCTCGTCGAGGGACTCCTCCGGGTTTTCGTGGTACGGCAGGATGGCGATATACCGGCCGTCGTCGGTTTCGATGGCGTCGATCACCTCAAATTCATATTGATTGCCCTCGTCGTCGACCAATGTGACCAGATCCGGCCCGTATTCCTCCGCCATAGTTATCCCGATCCCTTCTTTTTTATATCTTGATTATATTTTACCCCTTTTTATCCGGTTCGTCAAGAGGGAGAGGTTGACAAGTCTCGACACAATATGACGATATCACAAATCTCTAATTTTCTACTTGCGTAATACTCATAAAAATGCTAAAATTATTTCCATAAAAAATACCATTCCCGGAGGATGCGCGCTAATGAAAAATATTGTATTATATGGTTTCATGGGATGCGGAAAAACCACTGTCGGCAAACGGCTGGCGGTGCTGGGCGGACGTCCGTTTGCGGATATGGACGAGATGATCGAACGGCAGGCCGGGCTGACGGTAAACGAGATCTTTGAGCGCCACGGCGAAAAAGAATTCCGGCGCCGGGAGAACGCGGTCTGCGCTATGCTGGGCGAAAAGCAGGGGTTCGTTATCGCCGCCGGCGGCGGCGCGCTGTTAGACCGGCGCAACCGCCGGGCGCTGGCGGAAAACAGTGTATTGGTCTGGTTGAATATCGACGAGGAAACCGCCTGGCGGCGGCTTCAGGGTGACAGCTCCCGGCCGCTGCTGACCCAGCCGGACAAGCGTAAGGCGATGCATAATATTTTCATCACCCGTTATCCGCAGTATAAAAGCATCTCGGATTATATCGTCAACGGCGAGCAGTCGCCGGACGCGGTGGCGCGGGAGATTATTAAGGAGCTTTTATGGTAGTGATTAGTGATTAGTGGATAGTGATTAGAAAGGTTGGATCCGTATGCGCACTGAACAGGAAATGATGGAGTTGATTTTGGGTGTTGCCCGGGCGGATGAGCGGATCCGGGCGGTGCTTATGAACGGTTCGCGCGCGAATCCCGCCGCGCCGAAGGACCACTATCAGGATTACGATATTGCGTACATGGTGACCGATGTCGATTCCTTTACGAAAGACCACCGGTGGATTGATGTTTTCGGCAATAGGCTTATGTTGCAGATGCCGGAAACGATGCGCTGGCCGGACAATGCCGACGGACATTTCGGTTATCTGATGCTTTTTGAGGACGGGAATCGGATCGACCTGTCTTTGGTTCCGCTAACCGTCGAAAATTTAGAGCGCTATGACTGTTTAACCGTCACATTGCTTGACAAGGATGGGATTGTTCCGGTTTATCCGCCGCCGACCGACAAAGATTTTTGGGTCAAACCGCCCTCGCCGCTGTTCTATTATTCCTGCTGCAACAATTTCTGGTGGTGCCTGAACAATGTCGCCAAAGGTATCGCCCGGGACGAGCTGCCGTATGTGATGCAGATGCTGAACGGTGTAGTGCGTGCGGAGCTGCACGATATGATTGACTGGCATATCGGCACCCAGACCGATTTTTCGGTATCCTCTGGCAAGATGGGCAAATATTACAAAAAGTATTTACCTCCGGAATTATACGCGCAGTATGCCGCCGCCTGGTGTGGCAGCGACTACGCCGACGTCTGGGCGGCGGTGTATACGATGTGCGATCTATTCCATACACTGGCGGTATCGGTGGCGGAGCATTTAGGTTTTACATACCGGCAGGAGGAAGAGGACGGGATGCGGGCGTATTTGCGGATGGTGAGAGAACCCAAGCCGCCGGATCAACTCACCGATGAGCAGCGCGCCCGGTTGTTTCCCATTATTTTAAGCAACTATAACCCCGCCTGGCCGCAGTGGTTTGCGGAGGAAAAAGCGAATCTGGAACGGCTGATAGGTGCGAAACATATCGTAAGGACCACTCATTATGGCAGCACCTCTGTGCCGGGGCTGACGGCCAAACCGACGGTGGATATCCTGCTGGAGATCAGCGAAGATGCCGATCTATCGCAATTGATCGCCGCGCTGCCCGCGCCTGAATACATCTGCCTGAACCCGCCGTCTATGCCATCGCCGCCGCCCCATCTGATGTTTATAAAAGGCTACACATCGACCGGTTTCGCCGAGCGGGTGTATCATATCCATGTGCGGTATCCCGGCGACCATGATGAAGTATACTTCCGGGATTATCTGATCGCCCATCCCGAAGCCGCCGCCGCGTATGCCGCGCTGAAGCGGGAGCTGCGGCAGAAATTCGAGCATGACCGGGACGGATATACCGCGGCGAAGGGCGGGTTTATCCGGGAGATCACGAAAAAAGCGAGGGAGGAACAGGAGAATGACTGACGCGCATAAAAACATCGACCGGTTTAATGGCTTCGCGGGGCTGTATGACAACACCCGTCCGGCCTGTCCGCCCTATGTGGTGGAGGTGCTGACCCGCTATCTTGGGTACCGCCCGCGGACGGTGGTGGACATGGGGTGCGGCACTGGGCTGTCCACACTGGTATGGCGGGACGCGGCGGATACTATTATCGGTGTTGAGCCGAATGAGGATATGCTGGCGCGGGCAACGGCAAACGCGGCGGGCGCGGAAAATATCGTATTTGTTTCCGCTTTTTCCGACAATACCGGGCTGGCGGACGGGATCGCCGATATCGTCACCTGTTCCCAATCCTTCCACTGGATGGAACCGGTGTCGACCCTGCGGGAGATAGACCGGATTTTAAAACCCGGCGGGGTTTTCGCGGCGTATGACTGCGACTGGCCGCCGGTATGCGGTGCCATCATAGACGCGGCATATCAGAAATTGGATGAGTATGTTGACGACATCGAAGCGAACGTGCCGGAATATCGGGACGGGTTTATCGGATATCCCAAAACGGGGCATCTGGAAAATATCCGCAAGTCCGGTTATTTCTACTATGTGCGAGAGATCGTTTTCGCCAACACCGAACCCTGCGATGCGGAGCGGTATTATCGGTTCGCATTGTCCCAGGGCGGCACACAGGTTATTCTAAAAAGGAATCCGGCGCTGATCGAAGCAGAATTGGCTGCTTTCCGGGCGGCGGTGGATACCTATTTCGGCGACAAGACACTGCCGGTGGATTTTTGTTACCGGATGCGATTAGGTGTTAAGAAGGGGGAATAGACCATGCTGACAATCTACGACTGGTTCGGCTATGAAATCCCGATGAAGCAGCGGTACCGCATGATCCGGCAGGCCGGGTTCGATGGGGTTTTGCTGTGGTGGAGCGAGGATTTCGACCGCGGTGATTACCGGGAATCCCCCGCTTTGGCCCGGGCGGCGGGGCTGTTTGTCGAGGATATCCATACGCCCTTTGACGGTATAAACAATCTTTGGTTAGACAACATAGACGGCGAGGCGTTGACCGATTGTTTGCTGCAATGCGTGACCGACTGCGCCGCGTTTGAGATCCCTACAATGATCGTGCACCTGTCCGGCGGAGAAAATCCGCCGTCCTATAACCCACTTGGGATATCCAGAATAAGCCGGGTCGTTGGAAAGGCCGAGCGGCTCGGGATCAATGTAGCGCTGGAAAACCTGCGGCATGTCGCGTATCTGGATTATGTGCTGAATCAAATCAATTCCCCCCGTCTCGGGTTCTGCTATGACAGCGGCCACCACAACTGCCGCAACCCCGGGGACGATATGATGGGCCGGCACGGCTCCCGGCTGATGGCGCTGCATCTCCACGACAACGATGGCAGCGACGACCAGCACCTGCTGCCCTTTGACGGAACCACCGACTGGCCGGCGATAATGGCATCCATCGCGGGAACTGGATACACCGGTCCGACGGCGCTGGAGGTCATGAACGGGGGCTATGAGAGACTGTCTCCGGAAGAATTTTTGGCCGCCGCGTTTGAGCGGGGGAAACGGTTGGAGGGGATGAGGAAGTGCTGACGATCCGGTATCTGCAGGAATACATCAAATCAAAGGATTATCATCCCGATATGGCGGGCGCCTGTTTCTATAAATTGGTGGAGGAGGTGGGCGAACTGGCGCAGGCAATGAGAGAAAACAAGCGCCCCGTCAATGGTGAAATCAAAGGCACCATCGACGAGGAGCTGTGGGATATTATGTATTATATTATCGCCATCGCCAACAGCTATAGTATTGATCTGGAGCGGGCGATCCGGCTGAAAGAAGAGATCAACAACCGGAAGTATGAAACCGGGATCGCGCTGGAGCCGGGAAAATAATCAATTCCATTCCCGAATCGGAAAATGTTCCGTATTGGCCGGAACCAGCTTTTTACCGTCAACTTTAAGCAATCCGTAATCGTCTGTGAGCTTCATTTCGCCGTTTTCCTCATAGTCCCCTCCGAGTATTTTTATGTCGGTATCGTTGATTTGTACCATTTTAAGCGCGAGATAACCGTCGGGGACCCAGGTGTTCCCATATGCGGGATAAACCACCTCGGTCAATGAGCTGAACTCCGGCGGATTTTTGAATTTATAGGCGGTTATCTGGATTCTATAGATACCGGAACCCCACCCGAACATACTGATAAGCTCATATTCGCCGTCATGATCGATATCCGCGACGCAAACATCTGAAAAGCCGTCAAAAACACGCAGTATATAGCCTCGCCTGATAATAAAGCTGCCAAACGTTGTGTTTTCCCCGTAAGCCGTAAAAATCTGCATTTGCGCTTTTTCAAAGGCATTCGGTATATGCAGTTCCACCACGATGGCCGCCCTTTTTCCCTGTTCGTACTCATCAGGATCTGCGTCGATCGCGGCTTGGATCAGGGGGAGCGCGTCTTTCTTTGATATTCCCCCCGAACGGCGCTCCGCCGCGTATCCCGCGATATATCCGATACGAATATGATTGCCTCCGTCACCGTCAAAAAAAGCCTGATTGACAATATTTATAGTTTGATTCCCTTTAATATACGAATAATATACTGCGTCGTCAGGGTCCTCCCGGCCTTCCGTATCGGAACAGACTAACTGCCAGCCGTCTTTTTTCAATACGGATTTATACTCGTCGAAGGTGGATTTATTCATCCCGTAGCAAAAAAGCGTTTTATCCCCGCCAGCCATTTCAAAGCGGGAGGCGGGAGGTTTTGGGAACGGGAAATCGTACTCGTCCCAATTCAATACCCCGTTCGGGACATTTTTATAGTCGAAATTCGTGGGTTCGGAAACGCTTTGCGTTGTATTTTCGCCGCTGGAATTCAAAGAGCTTGTAACGTTCTTGTCGGTGCAGGAAAAAAGCAACGTACAGGCAATTGATATAAGCAGCAGGGCAAAAAGAATCTTTTTCATCATAAAAGTCCTCCAAACAGCAGATTGACTATTTCAATAGTCTAACGGAATAGTACCACGGTTTTGCATATCTGTCAATGGTTTTTTAGATTTATGGAGCGGAGGGTTCATTATGGCGAGCTGGATGGCGCATCTGCGGGTCGCGGACAAGTTACTGGCGGACAGAATGTCCGCACTTATCGGCGATCTGCCGCAAAAACACTTCATCGTCGGGAACATCGCGCCGGATGCGGGGGAGCCGAACGAGGATTGGACGATTTTTACGCCGCCCACCGAAATTTCCCACTGGAAGCTGACGGGAGTGCCGCGGGCCGAACGGGCGGAGCGGTTCCGGGAGACGTATCTTGACGCGGCGCAGGAGCCGGATGCCGCCGCTTTTTATATAGGCTATTACACCCATCTGCTGACCGATTATATCTGGAGCCGGGAGATCCATCTGCCCTGTCTCGAGCGGTACGCGACGGAATTTTCCCGGGATCCGGGGTTTATCTGGCAGCTCAAGGGGGACTGGTACGATCTCGACCACCTGTATCTGCGGGAACACCCCGATTTCCGCGCTTTTGCCATCCTCGATGCCGTTACCGCTTTTCCCAATGTCTACCTGGATTATTTTTCAAAAGCGGCTTTTGAGAAGAAGATCGCGTATATCACGGGTTTTTATAAAGGCTTCGACGGCAATTTGGACCGGGAATATCCGTATATGAAAAAAGCCGAGATGGATGAATTTGTGGAAACGGCGGCGGGAGAGATTGCGGGGAAAATAAAGGGGAATTTTTTATGCTGATACCACATCTGCACTTTTGCGGCGACTGCGCCCGGGCAATTTCTTTATATGAAAAGGCGTTCCAAACAAAAGCGGACGGCATCATCCGCAACCGTGATTTTGCGCCGGAGGAATGCGCCAACGACAACAGGATCGCTCACGCGGTCATGGATATCCACGGTCAAACGGTATTTTTGAATGACCGGTTCGGAAATGAAGATAAATCAACAAATTGTGCCGTTCATTTGATTATTGTGTTTCAAAATAAAGATGAATTGTTGGCCTGTTATGAAATTTTTAAAGAAGGCAGCATCACGGTAGACGCATTGCAAAAATTACCGTATAGTGAACTGGCGGTTCAGTTTATCGACGCGTTCGGGGTGCAATGGGGATTTATGGTGGAACGACTATAAAAAAACGGGACGGTCACCAAAACCGTCCCGCATTTTTTTATCATCAAACCGTCCCCACAGAATAGTTCGGCGCCTCCTTGGTAATCGCGATATCGTGGGGGTGGCTCTCCCGCAATCCTGCGCCGGTGATCCGGGTAAACTGCCCGGTGCGCTGGAGGGTGGCGATATCCGGGCAGCCGCAGTAGCCCATGCCCGACCGCAGGCCGCCCATCAGCTGGAATACGGTGTCGGACAGCGGCCCCTTAAACGGGACCCGGCCCTCGACACCCTCCGGTACCAGCTTTTTGTTATCCTCCTGAAAATACCGGTCGCGGCTGCCGCCCGACATGGCGCCGAGGCTGCCCATCCCGCGGTAGACCTTGAACTGGCGGCCCTGATACAGCTCGGTGTCCCCCGGCGACTCCTCGCAGCCGGCCACCAACGAGCCCACCATCACCACGTCGGCGCCGGCGGCAATGGCTTTGACCAAGTCGCCGGAATATTTGACCCCGCCGTCGGCGATGACCGGGACGCCGTATTTCGCGGCGGCGCAGGCGGCGTCGTAGATGGCGGTGATCTGGGGCATACCGATACCGGCCACCACCCGGGTGGTGCAGATGGAGCCGGGGCCGATACCGACCTTGACCGCGTCGGCGCCGGCGGCGATCAGCGCCTCGGCCCCCTCGGCGGTGGCGATGTTGCCGGCAATCAGCGAGATGTCCGGGAAGGCGGCCTTGACCGCCGCAATCGTCCGCAGGATATTTTCGCTGTGCCCGTGGGCTGAATCCAGCACCAGCGCGTCCACCTGTGCGCCGGCCAGCGCGGCGGCACGGTCCAGCACGTCGGCTGTAGCGCCGATAGCGGCGGCACAGAGCAGCCGGCCGCCGGCGTCCCGGGCAGACTGGGGATATTTGACCGCTTTTTCTATGTCCTTGATGGTAATAAGTCCTTTTAAGAACCCGTTACCGTCAACGATCGGCAGCTTCTCGATCCGGTGCTGCCGCAATATCTCCTGCGCCTGCTCCAGCGTGGTGCCGACCGGCGCGGTGACCAAGTTCTCCTTGGTCATGACCTCCTCGATCCGCTCGTTGAAATCGGTGAGGAACCGCATATCCCGGTTGGTAAGGATGCCGACCAACTTGCCGTCCCGGCAGATCGGCACGCCGGAGATTTTATATTTGCCCATCAGCTCATTGGCGTCGGAAACCCGGTGATCCGGAGAGAGGAAGAAGGGGTTGACGATAACACCGTTTTCGGAGCGTTTGACCCGGTCGACCTGGTCGGCCTGCTGCTCGATCGGCATATTTTTGTGGATGACGCCGATGCCGCCCTCCCGGGCGATGGCGATGGCCATCCGGGTCTCGGTGACGGTGTCCATCGCCGCCGTCATCAACGGCGTGTTCAGCGCGATCCGGCGGGTGAGGCGGGTGCTGATTTGGATATCCTTCGGCAGGATATCGGATTTCGCCGGGATCAGCAGTACATCGTCAAAGGTCAGCCCTTCTTTTAGAAACTTTTCGCCCGCGTTGGTGTTTACCATCTCGTCGTCCCCCTTTTTATAAATGAGTTTATTTTATCAGTATATCCTGCTTTAAAATTTATTTCAATATCAAATCCCCGAATACAAACGAATCGAACCGTACCCGTTCCAGTATTTCGGTGTCGTCGTTATTTTTGACCGCGTCGGGGAAGGTGAACGCCAATGTGAGCTTGCCGTCCTTAAAAGCGGAACGGCCTATTTTGAAGGTGACATACACGGCGCTTTCGGCGACGGCGGCATCATAGAGGGTGCAGCCGTTGGCCTCGATTTTCAGCCGCTGGCTGCTGCCGAATACCCTTTGGACTGCCAATTTTGCGTCCATCTGCTCCGGTACGCTGCCAAAATCGCAGGTGACGGTCGCGGTCCGGGAGAACGGCGCGCTTTTGGCGCTGAATCCCAGCACCAATGCATAGGCACTGTCCTCGGTCAGCGGGATGGGATCTCCGGGTTTGATGACCGGGAGGGCGCCGCTGTTGTCGAAATATTCGTCCTGCCAGACTACATAGGCATCCTTATCGCCGGCATGGCCGTCTACCTTTATTTTTGAACGGCTGACGGCGGTTTTGCCGTAACCGCCCCGGGTGGTGTAGTTATAGACATACCTGTCCCGGGGCTGATTGTCCGGGATGGCGAAAAATTCGGATTCCAGCCCCTGGCCGGCGGCGAGATCCTCGATCAGCGGCAGATAGTCGGTCACCAACGAAATCGGCGCGTTATTGATCCGGAACGGGGCGGTTTCCCCGGCAGGTTTGATCATAAATACCGGGTTGAAACGGTTCTGATGTCCGTGGTCGGCGGTGAAGATGAGGGTGGTATCGTCATAACAGCCGGCGGCTTTGAGCCGGGCGATAAATTCTTTGAAAAGTGTCAGCTGGCCGAGACTCTCCTGATACCGCCGTTCGGCATAGGGGACATCGTCTTTATACGTGACCTTTTGGAAGTCTTTATCGTGGGTGTTCGGCGCGTGCATCCCGTTGAGATGGTAGAGGATATATTCCGAACCGCCCGCGGCGGTGACGCCGTCTTTTTTCAGCGTATCATAAAACACATCGTCGTCCACTAAATAAATCGGCGAATCGCTCAGCCGCTGGGCAAAATCGAACGCGGCGTTGTCCACCAGAAAATATTTTTTCAGCAGATGGGGCATATCCCGGAACAGCGTGTATTTATACAGATATTTGGAGACCATTTTGACCGAAGCGGGGCTGGCGGAGGAGCTGTCGGCGACTAAGTTGGCGATATCCCCGGTATAGCTCTCGTCCATAAAATTGTTTTCGGTATAATACCGGACGTCATAGCCGTATTCCCGCATCCGGCTGTAAAACCCGGTTTTCTGGAAACAATCGGCCATTCCGGATTTCATATCCTTGCCCAGCGGGAACACCTCGCCGGTCATCAGCGTCGCCATCGACAGATAGGTCAGGGTGGATATGCCGGCGGTATCGGGGTAGAAGATGAAACCGGCCAGATCATCCTTCAGCTCAGGATATTCCTTCAGCGCCCGCTCGAGATAGCCGCTCTCAAAGGTGTCCGACAGGACGGTGACGACGGCGCCCTTTTTGGGGATGTTGAACTGGCCCTCGGTGGAGAGGTAGACGTTGTTGCCGGTCGGCCAGGGGGTAGTGACCAGCGAGAAGGTCAGGGTCAGCACCCCGATGCCGATGATGATTCCGCTGACGGCGCTGGCGAAGGTTTTGAACATTTTCTCCCGGGCAAATGCCAGCACCATCGGCAGGGCAAAGACGATGAGCCAGATCAGCGTGTTGTACACAGCGGTGGTTTTCATCCCGCCCCAGTCGATGGGTTCGCCGTCCAACAGCGGATAACCGCCCATCAAAAAGCTGCCCTGTATATACATCGCCAGCGTCGCCGAAAAGGTAACCGCCAGCGCCACTAACCGTAACCGGCCGGGCAGCAGGTAACACAGCAGAAAGCCGGCCGCGAAAACCGCCAGAAACGCCAGCCCGACCACCGGCAGGATATCATTCAGCCCGAACCAGAATTCGGCGGCATTCGAGAGATAGCTGTCCAACGGCGCGAACACCATCAGGTTGAAGGAGAAAGCTGCGGATACCAGCAGCGCCGCCGCCAGATAATTCCGGCGGGGTTCCCGCGGGCGGATGGTGGTTTCGGTAAACATGTATACTCATTCCTTTACATTCGTTTTTGTCATATGGAATAGGTGGGATAGGGCGGCGGTGTATATGGAGATCCTCTGAGCTGCTGATACGCTTCGGCTTTAGCCGCCTGTATATAGGGGGTCACAAACAATACCCCCACGCCGCAGGCGAGTATCCCCAGAAGCGTCCAGCCGATAAAAGAGAGATCCAGCACAAACAGCTCCATCTTAAATCCGTCGGTAAGCCGCTCGCTCTCCGCCAGCGCTTCCCGCGGCGTCCTGCCCGGATTCTCCGCCAGCAGATAGGGCACCATTGAATAGGCGTAGCTCTTTACGATGCCGGGGATAATAAAAAGCAGCGACCATAAAAAAGTCATCAGCATCCGCCATGCCATCGCCTTGACGATCGGGAAATAGAACGGTTTTTTGAATCCGGCAAAGAGAAACCCCAGATCATCCTGCCCGCCGGAAGCGTGGAGAAAAAATTTTGCCACCCCGACTTCCAATACACTCATGACAAAAATGCTGATACCCACGGACAAGATCAGAATAAATCCCGCGAATATCAACAGTACCGGCACCAGCACCGAAAGCTCCGGATCGCTCGCGAAGATTTTGTCCGCATAGTTTTCAAAAGGGTTGATAACCGCGGGAAAGAAAAATCCCGGGATAAACCCGCCTGACTGCAGCATCAGACAGGCCGCCAGACAGATCCAATAATTACGGCGCAGCATGGTTTTGGCGCGCTCTTTTAAGATCGACCGCGGAAACATCGCCGTCCCCCCTTTTTAAATAAAATGTATCCATTGCAGTATACCGCATCTGCGGAGAAAAGGCAAGAAAAAAACAGCGGCTCCGGGAGGGAGCCGCTGTGAATTGCTCATGTATATTCAATCTCAATCTTTTCGTCCCTCTCAGCCACCTTCAACCCGGTGAGCTGCGCCGGCATCTCCACCATCAGCGTGGCGATCCGGTCCTCTACCTGCCGGCGGATCCCCATCCGCAGGTCACGGGCGCCGCGCTTGCCGTCCGCCGCCTGCCGCGCCAGCAGCGCCACCGCTTGTTCGGTCCAGTCAAATCCGATGCCGCGTTCACCCAGCGGGCCGCGCAGCTCTTCCAGCATCAGCCCGGCGATCTTCCGGTATTCCGGTTCTCCGAGGGGGGCGAAATGCACCACCTCGTCCACCCGGCTGATAAATTCCGGGCGCAAAAGATCCGCCAGCGCCCGCTCGGCTTTTTCCCGGGAGGCCTCCCGGCTGCCGCGGCCAAATCCCATCAGTAGCTCCTGGCTTTTCGACCCGGCGTTTGAGGTCATGACCAACACGGTGTTTTCAAAGTTGATCCGCCGTCCGTGGGCGTCGGTAACCCGGCCCTCGTCCAGAATCTGCAGCAAAATGTTCAGCACGTCGGGATGGGCCTTTTCGATTTCGTCGAACAGCAGCACCGAATAGGGCTTTCGCCGTACCTTTTCGGTCAGCTGGCCCGCTTCGTCATAGCCCACATACCCCGGCGGTGAGCCGATGATCCGGGAGACCGAATGCTTTTCCATAAATTCCGACATATCCAACCGGATCAGCGTCTCCGGCGTATCGAACAGTTCGGCGGCCAGCACCTTTACCAACTCGGTCTTGCCGACGCCGGTGGGGCCGACAAAAATGAAGGACGCGGGCCGGCGGCGGGGGGAGATCTGGACCCGGGTACGCCGGATGGCGGCCGCCACCGCCGCTACCGCCTCATCCTGTCCGATAATCTTTTCCCGCAGATGAGTCTCTAACGCCGCCAGCTTGGACAGCTCGTTTTCCTGTACCTTGGAGGCGGGGATGCCGGTCCACAGCTCGATGACGTCGGCCAGCCGCGCCAGCGTCACCGGTGCCGAGGTAGCGGCGGTTTTCAGCGCCGCCGATTCGGCCTCCGCCCGCATCAGCTCCGCCCGCAGCGTCGCCAGCTGCTCATAGTCCACCTCTTCGGCCGACAGTTCAGTTTCCTCCATCGTATGCAGCGCATTCAATTCTTTCATCAGCGCGGCATACCGGTCGGCATCGCGGTTTTCCAATGCGGTGGCGGCGCAGGCCTCGTCCACTAAGTCAATGGCTTTGTCCGGCAAAAACCGGTCGGTGATATACCGCTCGCTCAATACCACCGCCTGGCGTATCACCTCGTCGCCTAATACCACGCCATGAAATTCTTCGTAATATTCTTTAATTCCGGACAGCATTTTGACCGTATCGTCAATCGACGGCTCCTCCACCGTCACCGGCTGGAACCGGCGCTCGAGGGCCGAATCCTTCTCAATATGTTTGCGGTATTCGGTGAAGGTGGTGGCGCCGATCACCTGTATCTCGCCCCGGGAAAGGGCCGGCTTTAAAATATTGGCGGCCGACATCGACCCCTCGGCGTCGCCGGCGCCGACTAAGTTGTGTACCTCATCAATAAAGAGGATGATATTTCCCTCTTCCCGGACCTCGTCCACCAACCCTTTGATCCGGCTCTCAAACTGGCCGCGGAATTGGGTGCCGGCCACCAACGCGGTCAGATCCAGCAGATGCAATTCCTTGTCCAACAGCCGCGGCGGGACGTTTCCGGCCGCGATCCGCAACGCCAGCCCCTCGGCGATGGCAGTCTTGCCGACGCCCGGTTCGCCGATCAGGCAGGGGTTGTTCTTGGTGCGGCGGGACAAAATCTGCATCACCCGGTAGATCTCCCGTTCCCGGCCCACCACCCGGGTGATTGACCCGTTCCGGGCCTGAGCGGTGAGGTTGGCGCAGTATTGGGGCAAAAATTTGCGCTTTTTTTCCTTTTTCTTGTTCTCTTTGGTTTTTTCTTTATCCGAGGATTCGGTTTTTGATTTCGGATCGCCGCCGGTTAATTTTGCCGTTTCTTCCGCTCCGGGACGCTCTTTATCGTGTTTTTCAAACAAATTTTGCAAAAACGGCGGAAAAGTCCCGGTGCCGCCGGGGCTGAAATCCTCGTCCTCCGACAGTATCCCCATCATCTCTCCCAGCTGCTCGTCCATCATCTCCATATCTTCATCCGATATGCCGAATTTGGACATCAAATCGTTGACCGGTTTGATCCCCAATGTTTTGGCGCAGCTTAAGCACAGCCCGTCGTTGGTGGTCTTATCCCCCTCCATCCGGGTGATGAAAACCACCGCCGGGCGTTTTTTACAGTTTGAACAAAGCATACAGTCACCACTACTATAGGGGTTAGGGAATAGAAATTACGCATCAAACCCCTTTTTAACCCCTAAGCCCTAAATTATTTCAAATCTTTTCTCACCGTCATAAACGTCTTCATATACCCGATAAACGCGACCAGCATCGCGGCGCCTACCAGCGCGATCAGCCCGTATAACAGCGGCGCCGACATATATTCGTCCGGGATCAGCACGATCGCGATCATCACGCCATAAAACACAAAGGTCGCCGCTTTACCGAACCAGCGCGCTCCCCGTACCTCGTCGCCTTTGCGCAGCAGCAGCAATCCGCCGATACCCTGGATCAATTCCTTCAAAACACAGATGGCGGCCAGGATAAACAACTGGTTATGGCGGACGGCAAGAGCGACCACCACCGCCACCTGGGTCAGTTTATCAGCAATGGGGTCGAGTAACTTGCCGAAATCGGTGATCTGATTAAATTTTCTGGCGATAATCCCGTCGAGAAAATCCGTCACACCGGAGAGAAACAACACGCCGAACGCCCAGTAAGCCGGGCAGGAGTTCTCCGCGCTGCTGCTCAGATACAACACCACGAAAACGGGTATCAGCAGGATACGCAACAACGACAGCAGATTGGGTACTGTCAATTTTACGTCTACCAACATAACGACTCCTAAATAATAAATAATTGGTTTCCTAAAGTTGTGTAGCAACGCAGACAAACGCGGAGCGTTTATGGATGTGTTGGTTATCAGGGTAACAGGGACATCAACTGGCTCAACAACCCGTTTCTGGCAAACAAGTCGAGGATCGTCTTGCAGAATAATGAATCATTCAGATCCGCGGTACTCAGCCATTCGCTGCCGCCGGAAGCAACAACACTGGCGATCACGGCGAATCCGACAGCCAGCACAAGACCGCGGACCGCGCCGAATATGCCGCCGCCCGCTTTGTTGAAGGTTTTCAAAACCGGCAGGTTAAAAATTTTCCCGGCAAAAATGCCGAACAGCCAGGCCGCCACGTTCAGCAGGATAAAGAGGATGATAAAGCATAAAATGGTCAGCAATGTCACCGCGATCGGCCCCAGCACCTTTTCCTCGGCTATCTCGGCGGCCCGGCGAGCGGTGGGGGCCGACTCCTTGGCTAACGCCTGATTCAGGTCCGCCCGGCGGCCGTCATGGTCGACCCAGTCTTTCCCCGAAGCCCCTCCGAGAACCGGCAGCTCCGACGCGATCCGGTCGATATTCTCCAGCACCTTGTCGGTGCCGCTCTTCTGTATCTCGGTTTCGGCGGCGGCAATCACCTTCTCCTGCATCGAGCCGCCGTAGATCCAGCCGGCCATCGGCTTGCAGAGAAATCCGGCCAGCGTCAGCGCCAGCAGGAATCCCGCCATCGAAATCAAGGCGCGTACCAGCCCCTTTTTTACCCCCAGAAATATCGACAGGGCAATGATGAGTATGGCCGCAAAGTCCAGCAGATATGCCATTTTCCGCCGCTCCTTTCACTGTATATGGATATTTTATTTTATATCTAAATAACATTACAACTTTTTGGGTATTTTGTCAAGCAAGTGCAGCTTTTTTCATTTTTTCGACATAAAAAAACCGGAAATATCCAAATATAGTCTGCTTCCACGCAATAATTTTTTGCACGGCGCTGCTCTCATTGAAGTATCCCATGTGTTAAACTCCGACTATATGCGTCGGCGCAGACAAGAAATCATTGCCGCGCCTTGGCGCGGCAATGATTTCTTGTGTATGTGTTGATTACTGGTGGACCCCGATTTTATACCGCTCGCATATCTCGACATGCTCGGCATAGGTTTTTGAAAAATACGTGATGCCGGTGGTGATATCGGAGGCGAAAAAATAGCAGGATATCACGGATGCCTCTTCCGAGGGATAAACCGCCGCTGTCAGCGCGTTTAATCCCGGATTACTGATCGGCCCGGCCGGCATTCCGCGGCGCTGATAAGTATTATAATCCTCATCTTTTAATGTGATATACCCCGCGGCGTTGACTTTGTCCACATATTCGCCGGTGGAATCACATTGCAGACGGGGAAACTCCGCCGGATTATGCAAACGGTTATGCAGCACCCGGCTGACCCTTTTCATATCGGCCGCGCTGTATACCTCCCGCTCGATGATAGAAGCCATCAGCACGATATCATGAATTGTGCGGTCACTTTCGGCCAGAATCGGGCGCAGCGGGACGATCCTGTTGGTAAAATTATTCAACATCCGGCGGATAGCCGACGCAGCGGAGCTGTCGGTATAAAATTCATATGTATCGGGAAACAGATATCCCTCCAGCCGGTGACCGCGCCCCGGCGATTCCGGAAGATCCCGAATAAAATCATAGTCGAAAAAATCTCCGTTTTGCACCGCCGCGTAAAAATCCGTTGCCGGACAAACCCGCTTTTTCTCTAACAGCGCCGCGATCTCATCCAACGTCTTTCCCTCCGGAATAGTGACCCGGACAGTCAGGGGTAACGGCGGGTTTATTGAAAAAACTTTATCTACTAAATACTGTAATACTTTCCGCGCGTCGGCTATCGTCACATTTTCGTCGCCGTCCACATCCGCAACAGCCAGCTGCGACGGCGTAAGCGCGGTCTTTCCAACCAGATATTGCAGGATCAGCCGGGCGTCTCCCACGCCGATTTTGCCGTCACCATCCACATCACCCCATTGAAACGCCGCCTGTACCGGCTGAAAGATACCGGTGAACAGGCACAGCGACAACAATAACCCGACCGTAGAATACATGCGTTTTCGCAGCATAACAATACTCCTGCCTTATGATGTCTTTATGAGATCAATCATATCATAACTAAAAGTATTACATTTTTTTAAGTGCCTTGTCAAGCCGGTATGGCTTTTTCACTTTTTCGACATAAATAAAATAAACCCGGAATTTCCAATATAATCCAATTCCACGCTATTTTTTTACGTGGTACTCTCATTGAAGTATCCCATGTGTTAAATTCCGACTATATGCGTCGGTGCAGATAGAAATCATTGCCGCGCCAAGGCGCGGCAATGATTTCTTGTGCATGTGTTGATTACTTAATCATATTCGCGACTTCATCCGCGAAATTTTCCTCCCGCTTTGCCAGTCCTTCGCCTTTCTCAAACCGGGTGAAGCACGCGATCGAGAAAGCTCCGCCGGCCGCTTTGGCGCAATCGGCGACATATTGGGCGACGGTGATATCGCCGTTTTTGACGAAGGCCTGTTTGAGCAGGCAGTTGTTCTCATAGAACTTGCCGATCCGGCCGTCCACCATCTTATCGATGATATTGGCGGGCTTGTCGGCCAGTTTCGGGTCGTTTTTGATCTGGGCGATCAGCACCTCGCGCTCCCGGGCGATATCCTCCGCCGGGACCGCCGCCTCGTCTAAATAGAGCGGGTTGAGGGCCGCGATCTGCATCGCCACGTCCTTGCCGCATTCGGCCAGCGCGGCGCCGCCGGCGGTTGTGGCGTCGGCGCTGAATTTTACCAGCACGCCGATCCGGCCGCCGCCGTGGACATAAGCGGCGCAGTCGCCCTCATACCGGATAAACCGGCGGATCTTCATGTTTTCGCCGATGATAAAAATCTTGTCCCGCAGCGCTTCCTCCACCGAGCCGTAGCCGGCGCAGGGCAGCGGCAGCAGCGCTTCCACATCCGCCGGGTTATATTTGATGACGGCGGCGGCCACCGATTCCACAAAAGCGATAAAATCGGGGTTTTTCGACACAAAATCGGTTTCGGCGTTGACTTCGACTACCGCGCCGACTTTTGCCGCCGTATCGACGGTGGCAAATACGACGCCTTCGGCGGCGATCCGGCCGGCCTTTTTCGCCTGGGCAGCCAATCCCTTTTCGCGGAGGAAATCCACCGCTTTCTCCATATCGCCGTCGGTCTCGGTCAGCGCTTTTTTACAATCCATCATACCGGCGCCGGTTCTCTCGCGCAGCGCCTGTACATCCTTCGCGGTAAATGCCATTATAGTAATCTCCTTTTAGTTATGATTAAAAATTTATACGCGGGGACGCCGTTAGAAGTGGCGAGTGATGAGTGGTTAGTATTGGTTTGTCTGCTGCCAATGACTGGTCTGCATCTCGTCACTCGTCACTATAATGTTATTCAGACCCTTCTTCCCCTTCGTCCTCCGCCGTCGGGGCGATGTCGCTGCCCTGATTGCCTTCGAGGATGGCGTTGGCCATGACCGACGCGATCAGCTTGACCGCGCGGATGGCGTCATCGTTGCCGGGGATCACATAATCCACCTCGTCGGGGTCGCAGTTGGTATCGACGATGGCGACCACCGGGATGCCGAGCTTGCGCGCTTCGGCGACGGCGATCTTCTCCCGGCGCGGGTCGACCACAAACAGCGCGCCCGGCAGCTTGTTCATCTGCTTGATGCCGCCCAAGAATTTTTCTAACCGCTCGATCTGCAGATTGAGCTTGATGACCTCTTTTTTCGGCAGCAGGTCAAAGGTGCCGTCGGCTTCCATCGCCCGCAGCTGGGCCAACCGTTTGATCCGGCCGCGGATGGTGTTGAAGTTGGTCAGCATACCGCCTAACCAGCGGGCGTTGACAAAATGACCGCCGGCCCGTTCGGCTTCCTCGCGGATAGAATCCTGAGCCTGCTTTTTGGTGCCGACAAACAGCACCGTCTGGCCGTCCAGCGCGAGATCGCGCACGAACATGTAGGCCTCCTCCAACTTGCGGACGGTTTTTTGAAGATCGATGATGTAGATGCCGTTGCGTTCGGTGAAGATGTAGGTCGCCATCTTCGGGTTCCAGCGCCGGGTCTGGTGTCCGAAATGAACACCGGCCTCCAGCAGCTGTTTCATGGATACGACTGCCATAGATTGTTTTCCTCCTGTTTTTTGGTTTTTTTTACATTCGTCCGCGGCGCCTTCCGCGCCACCTGCTTTTTCGATAAAAGGCAGGAACCCAGCCGAAAGACAATACTCCGCGTGAGAATTTCGGCTGCCGGGAAACCGACAGCCGAAATAGTATATCACTGTTATAAGGCGATTGCAAGTATTATTTTAATAAAATCGGGTAAAAAACTGAGAATTTACGGAAAATTTAAATTTTAAAATAACTTCACATTTATTTTCCGCAAAACAGTTGACAAATAAAAACAGAAGGTGTATCATGGCAAACAATTTAGTTAGCTTAACTAAATAATATCAAAAAGGAGAAATGGTTATGAAAAAAAGTTTGGTCAGCCTATTCGGAGGCATCGTTTCGTTTGCCGCGCTGTTCTTCAGCTATTCCACGCTCTGCCTGAATTTTGCGGCGGGCATCCCGGCGGAGGCGCAGGAGGCAACCCGTCAAGGTGTCGCGGCGCTCAGGGGCGGGGATATGGGTATCTCGTTTTACAAATTCGTTACCGATTTCAGCAACAAAACCATCTTCTGGTCCACCCTGAGCGTCATCCTGGTTATCCTGTCGGTCGCGTGCGCTGCGGCGCTGTTCGCGGCGGGGGTTGTGGCGCTGATTAAGAAGGATGAAACAATCGTACATAAAATGCAAACAAAATGGCTGGCGATCCTGGCGTTCGGGTTTATGGCGCTGGCGCTGATCATCGGGTTTGTATTTCCCGATTTCCCGGCCGGCCAGCCAAACGTGTTTGAATTCGGAGCCACTATCGGGCTCGGATCCATCCTCTACTTAGTCGCAACCGCGGGTACCGGCATTATTCATTTCGTAAAAAAAGACTGATTTCTAAGAATCCTCCTGAACAAAAAAGTTGAAAAACCGCCGTTTTTCAACTTTTTTGTTTATAATAACTCCATATTAAAAAATTCGTTCAGCTTCTTAATACTGCCCAAAAAAACCTGTTTCTCAAAATCCGTCAGCCGCCCGGTGATGTGTTCTACCATCGTCTGATGAAACTGGTAATGATACGCGTCGATTTTTTTCCCCGCCTCGGTCAGCCGCAGCAGCACGCTTCTCCCGTCGGTGGAATCTTTTTGCCTTTCTATCAGCTGCCGCTGTTCCATTTTTTTAACCATCATGGTGACGCTGGCCACGGTTATCTGAAATATATTGGCAATCTGAGAGACGCCGATCCCGTTTTCGGCTTTTCCCACAATCTCCAACAGATGGATCTCCCGCATCGAAAGATCATTTTTTTCACATTCCTTAATCATCTTCAATTCGGTTTTTAAAATGAGATGGAAAGTGTTGACCAACACCTCATTGATTTCCTCGTTCAATGTATTTGACGCGGCATTTTCAATTTCCATTTTTTCCCCTTCCTGTTTTATGAAGTATTTTCGTGCGTTTTGGGATAACCGTATTCACGTTTTCAACAGAATACCATAAATCTGTTGAAAAGGCAACAGATTTTCGCCGAAATACAAAAATTCGCATACAAATCGTGAATTGTGTCGCGTTTGACCTGTGTACGTCGTGGTGTACCCGCAATATTTTCTTTTCTTTTTGCCTAATTTATGATATACTGGCAAAAATAAAAATGAACGGGGGAACAGCTATGCGCGCGGTAATCACCGTTATCGGCCGGGATACTGTCGGCATACTGGCGGCGGTATTCACCGCCTGTGCCGAACAGAATATCAACGTACTTGAGGTGACCCAGTCGGTATTGCAGGAGATGTTTGTGATGATGATGATGGTGGACCTGTCGGCCAGCAACCTCCCCTTCGCCGATTTTGCCGCCGGATTAGAAAAAACCGGCGCCGGGCGGGGGTTGACCATCCACTGTATGCATGAGGATATTTTTAATGCGATGCACCGGATTTAGATCTTAGATTTTAGAGCTTAGAAAGGGGCGAATAATCTTCATGACAAAGATTAAAGCGGGATCCATTGTCATCAGCATCTTGATCGCGGGAGTGCTTGTTTTTATCGGGTTGACTATGCTTGCGAACGCCGTCACTAACCGGCCGGTTGCGTATCCGCCAACCTATCTTACGGGAGATATTAATGTCAACCGTCTCCCGGAGATGGACAGCAGTATCCTCTTCAAAGAGTATATGAATCTTGATGAGGCCGCCGATTATCTCGGATTCGACGACGACCATATTGGCATATTCAACCGGATACTCCGGGAAGGCGTACTGGACGGCACCTATCTTACATATCAAACCGGCAACGATACCAAGCCGACATATATGTTTTCCAAGACCAAGTTAGATGCCTGTATTGTGGCGATGATGGAACAAGGAAGCACATTTTAGGGAAAGGACATTCTCATCATGCTGAATACCCGGGAAATACTTGAAACCATCACCATGATCCAGGAAGAGCATTTGGACGTCCGCACCGTCACGATGGGGATATCCCTTCTTGACTGCGCAGACAGTGATATCAACGCCGCCTGCGATAAAATATACGATAAAATCACCCGCCGCGCCGAAAATTTAGTCGCCGTTGGTGAGGATATCGAGCGGGAATACGGCATTCCAATCATCAACAAGCGGATATCAGTCACCCCGGCGGCCATGATCCTCGCCGCCGCTGAAAACAAAGACGCGGTTTTACTGGCGCATACGCTGGAGCGGGCGGCCGCGGCCTGCGGCGTCAACTTTTTGGGCGGCTTTTCGGCATTGGTGCAGAAGGGCTTCGGCCCCGGCGACCGGGAGTTGATCCGATTGATCCCACAGGCACTGGCCGAAACCGAACACGTCTGCGCCAGCGTCAACATCGGCTCCTCCAAAGCCGGTATCAACATGGACGCGGCGGCGCTGATGGGGCAAATCGTCCGGGAAACGGCGGTCGCGACGGCGGACCGCGACTGTATCGGCTGTGCCAAATTGGTGGTGTTCTGCAACGCGCCGGAGGACAACCCGTTTATGGCCGGCGCGTTCCACGGGCCGGGGGAGCCGGATTGCGTGATCAATGTCGGCGTCTCCGGCCCCGGCGTGGT